>JADGNS010000819.1 GCA_017883355.1 Candidatus Solibacter sp. | reverse complement strand
TTGGGGTCGATGGCAGGCGCATTGGACAACGGCGCGAGGCTACCCGGATCGGTATCTCCAGTTTGCTCAGGCGATGCGAAAAGCGGATCCCACAATCATTCTGCATGCGTGCGGGGCCCCTGTGCTTTGGGGCAAGGCATGGAACCATGAGCTGATCACCGCCGTTGCCCCCGCGTTGCATAGCCTGACCGATCACCCGCTCATCGGCGGCGATGTGTCCCGGAACACTGACCCATTAGATGTGTACCGCGACTTCATGCGCGTCCCCGACGTGCTCGCGCGCAAGTGGGGTGACCTGCGCGACGAGATGGGGCGCGCCGGAGTGCGCGATGGGAGGCTGGCAGTCACCGAGTTGCAGATGTTCGCGCACCTGGGCCCGGACGCCGGCGGACAGTCCGAGCGGCTGAACCGCCAGAACCTGGTCAACCCGGCGACGCTGGGCGAGGCGCTTTATGACACCTTGATTTTCCATGCGGCGGCGCGGCTCCAGCCGTTCGTTGAGTTGGTGACCCACTCGGCCACCGTGAACCATGGGGGCGGCCTGCGCAAGGAGCACGAGCACGTCTATGCCAATCCGTGCTACTATGCGAGCCGGCTCATGGCCGATTGGGCGGAGGCGACACCAACAAAGATCGAGCTCCATGCGCCGACGGAAAGGGCGCCAATCATCTTGCCCGATATCCGCAATGCGGGCGGCGAACCGTCCTTTGGCGTGGTGGATGCCCTGGCAGGCAGGGCTGTGAATGGAGATTTGCTGCTCTCACTGGTGAACCGTGGCACCGGCGGTGCTATCGTTCTCAAGGCGACGGCAGACGGTTTTGCGGGCGGGAGCAAGGCTGAGGTGTGGACTCTTACCGGCCCCGTGCCTTGGGCCGCCAACACCCTCGAACAGCCGGATGCAGTGGCATCCGTCCGGTCGGAAGCGGAAGTGAGCAACGACACTCTCACCCTCCAGTTGGCGCCCTATTCCGTAGTGCAGGTGAGGTGGGGAGCCCGCGTAAAGTGAGCGGCGGGCGTCTGTCACCCGCCTGGGCGCCCCGCTTATGAACTGAATGCCAGGATGATAACCGCACGAACACAACCCAGAGATGCGGCGCGCTCCAGACTCTTGGAGCGGCTCCTTGCGTGTGCGCCGGCCCTCCTGGCGGGCATTGCGCTCGTCATGGTTCCGGCCCTTTCTCGGGCCGCCACTCACGAAGTCACCAGCTTCGGAGCGGCCCCGAATGATGACCGCGATGACGCCGCAGCCATCCAGGCGGCGATTGACGCTTCGAGCGCTGGGGATACGGTCCGACTGCCGGAAGGGACATTCCTGGTCAACCGCACTTTGCACGCCAGGACGGGAGTCAAAATCCTCGGGGCAGGCCGGGACCGAACCGTCCTGAAATTCAACGCGCGCACGCAAACCGATATCTTCGATCTCTCCGGAGCGCGCCAGGTAGAGCTGTCTGGGTTTACGCTGGAAGGCGGCGGTGATTCGAACGCGCACCACGGGATCTTCGCGCGCACGGGCGGCGGTCATCTCATCCACGACCTGGCGATCCAGAACCTGGGCAGCGCGAACGGCCCGCTGGCGATCCATTTTATCGGAGCCGACGGCAACTACACGAACGGAGTCACGGATTGCGTCATCGCGGACAACACGATCCGTAGCATTGGGGTGAACTCGGAGTGGGGCGGCGGCATCCGACTTTCCTGGGGCTCCTCGCGCAATCAAATTCTCCGTAATGTGGTGGATAACACCGGTCGGGGCGGCATTTTTGCCAACGACGGCTGCAGCCACCTTATCATTAGCGACAACAAGATAACCCGGTCGGGCCGGAAGGCGGAGAAGTTGGGCATCGAGGTCTGGGGAAATTGTGACGACTGCGTTATTGAAGACAATTATATCGACCATTGGCTGAGCCTGAGTGGCGTCAGGCGCGTGGCGGCCCGGCGTAACGCCATTCGCGCACCGGCGGGGGACATTGCCTACATCGGGCTGGAGATGATTGGGCAGGACCTGGTGGTCACGGATAACCGAGTTGAGGGCGCTCAGCAGATTGGTGTCTCCGTCTCCAACAATGCGTCCAACCAGTGGCATTACTGCGCCTATAACACGATCCAGAATATGGTCCAATGGGGCGCGCAATTGCAGGGCGACAAGGATGGCGCCCGGATGCTTTATTACTACAAGAACAAGTTCTTGACCACTCAGCGCGGCAACCCCGCGGCAATCTACCCGGGGGCCGACGGCCGGGGATTCCGCCTCAACGGGAACTGCCAGGGCGTGACGCTCGACGGCAACGAGATTCGCGGCAACCGCGCCGATGCTATCGAACTGGGTGGCGCCGGCCTGGACCAGATCAGCATCGTCAGGAACACCATCTTGGGAAACGGGCTTGCCGCGGTCACTGGCAATCCTGGCGCTAATCTCGAATGGACCAACAACACCGTGACCGGCAATGGCAACAACAACCAACTGACTTCGCACGGATTCCCCAGTCGCCCGCCCAGGGCGGGTTTCACTTGCCCGCCGGGTGCTCTCGCCGGCCAGCCCGCAAGCTTCGCCAACAGTTCTGAATCACCGGATGGCCGCATCGCGCATGTGCTGTGGGATTTCGGCGAGGGGGCGCCGAGCACACAGCCTGAGGGTAATCACACTTATAGCCGCGCGGGCACTTTCCGCGTCACGCTGATCGTCTGGGATAACCACGGGCGAGGGGCCATCGCCGAGCAGCCTGTCACCGTTCGCCCGGCCAGCTCAAAGCGGTGAAACGCAGCTAAATGGTGCACTAGGAGTGACAAGCCCCAGCACCTCAAACAGGCTCACAGGCAAAAAGAAAGACTAGTGTGACCTCTCAGAATTGCCTAAATACTTGTCCGGCAAAGCGCCAAAAGGCAGGCGCAGCTCAAGACGGTTACGCGCCTTGCGCGTACACCCACGGGCAGGTGACCCGGAGCGCCTGGGACTGCACTCTTTGCCAAAGCTAGAGTCATGGAAGACCGTTTGAACAGTATTCTGCGAGCCGCCCTCGGCGTCGGCGCGCTCCTCGCCGCCGCCACATTGGCCGGCGCCGCAATCACCGATTATGCCAAACCCCTCATCGGCACCGCCGACCACGGCCACGTCTTCCCGGGTGCCACCGTGCCCTTCGGCATGGTTCAGCTTTCCCCGGACACCCGCGACGGTAGCGCCGACGACGCCTACCAGGACGGCTCCGCCGGCTACCACTACTCCGACACCTCGATCATGGGCTTCTCCCACAATCACCTCACCGGCACCGGCATCGGGGACCTGGGCAATGTCCTGCTCATGCCGACCGTAGGTGAACTCAAGCTCGTCGTCGGCAAAGAGCCCGGCCAGGGCTATCGGGCGCGCTTCTCGCACGCCCAGGAGGAAGCCCGGCCCGGCTATTACCGGGTGTTCCTCCCCGATTACAAGATCAACGTCGAACTGACGGCCACGGCCCGCGTCGGCCTCCACCGCTACACCTTCCCCGAAGCCACCGACGCACACATCATCCTGGACCTCTGGCAT
>JADGNS010000060.1 GCA_017883355.1 Candidatus Solibacter sp. | reverse complement strand
ATTTCTTCTTTTCGTTCGATCTTTCCTCCCTGAGAGCCGCCAGGAAGCCCCGTCTGGCAGGAGCCCGGTGGTCGGCACAAAAACCTCTTGCCGTCCCCGGTTTCATTGTGCAGAATGGTCCTGCGGGGTCTTGAGCGACTCGCCGCGCCTCCGCATCAAATTAGGCAAAGATTGGCCGGTATAGTCCTCATCTGGGAAGCAGAGGGTGATCACCCGCTGAAAACCCCGTAGGCTTCAGTAAGGCCGACATCTGTTTACGGGATCCGCCAGGAATCGGTCCACCAGCCCTTAACTTAACGCCAATGAGGGCAAGATTGCCCGCCCACAATCAATGCAAACAGTACGGTTCTGGGAAAAGTATGTGGCATTACGCAAAAGCGCCGGCGCCACCTTTCCCACCCCAGTGGCATCGTGAAAGCGGGGGAGATATCATGACTCTTGAGGCTGGGCCTGGGACACCGATGGTATACCTCCACGCAGCAATGGCGCTGATGTTGTTCTGCCATGCGGCGGACGGGCAGGAGAATCCGGAGCGGATGCTCCAGCAGGCGATGGTGTCGCACCAGGCCGGCCAACTGGAGCGTGCCATCGCGCAATACCGGGCGTACCTGAAACTCCGGCCCGATGCGGTAGACGCCCGCTCCAATCTCGGCGTGGTGCTGGCCAGCACCGGACGTTACCGGGAGGCGATCGCAGAGTATCGTGAAGCGCTCAAGCGCCGCCCCCAGGATCTACACATCCGGTTGAACGTGGCCCTGGCGCAGTATAAGCTGGGCGAGATTTCCGATGCCGCGGCATCGCTCTCCGCACTGCGCAGCCAGCAGCCGGCCGATCGGCAGATCATGCTGCTGCTGGCCGATTGCTGGCTGCGTCAGGGCGAGGATCGCAAAGTGATCGGCCTGCTCACGCCAGTGGAAGAACAGGACCCGAGCGACCTGGCAATCGCGTATCTGCTGGGGACGGCATTGTTGCGCGATCGGCAGATCGGCCGCGGCCAACAGATGATCGATCGCATCCTGAAGAACGGCGATTCGGCGGAGGCCCACCTCTTGATGGGAACCGCGCGGCTGAATGCGGCGGAATACGAGGCCGCGATTGCCGATTTCGAAAAAGCCGCGCAGGCAAACCCCCGTTTGCCCGACGTTTACTCCTACCTCGGCCGCGCCCACGTCCAAACCGGCGACACCGCGGCGGCGCGCACGGGCTTCCAGAAGGAACTCGAACAGAATCCGAACGATTTCGAGTCGAACCTGAACCTGGCCGTCCTGCTCAAGCAGGATCAGGATTACGACGGTGCTCGCAAGCTTCTGGACCGGGCCTTGCGCGTTCGGCCCGGCGAGGTGCGCGCGCGCTTTCAACTCGCCGCCGTCAACCTCGGCGCCGGCCGGCTCGACGAGGCCCGCACCGCTCTGGAGGCGATTGTCAAGCAGACGCCAGGGTTCGTGGAGGCGCACGTCTCCCTGGCCGCTGTCTACTACCGCCTGCAGCGAAAAGCGGACGGCGATCGCGAGAAGGCACTGTCGCAGAAGCTGACCCTGCAACAGCGAGCCGAGCGAGCCGGACAGCCTCACGAGAAGATCGAATGACGCGCGCGCCGCTCGCGTGGGCCGCCGGAACTTGCGCCGTCTGGATGTTGGCCCTGGCACCCGCCCAGTCTCCGCAGCGCGCCAGGCGGCCTGGTTTTGTCGATGTCGCGCCGCACTCGAAAATCCCCTACACCTCGAAGAACAGCTTCGCCGGCCGAAAGTACTTTCCGCAGCCGATGTGCGGCGGGGTGGCGGCCTTCGATTTCGATAACGACGGCAGGACGGACATTTTCTTCACCAACGGCGCCAAACTGCCGGACCTGAAGAAGACGGACGCTTCCTATTTCAACTGTCTGCTGCGCCAGAAAAGCGACGGAACTTTTGAGGACGTAACGGCAAGAGCGGGCCTCACCGGAGATCGGCTTGATTTCAATTTCGGCGTGGCGGTGGGGGATTACGACAACGATGGTTACGAAGACCTCTTCCTTTGCAGCATCGGCAGGAACGCCCTCTACCACAACAACGGCGACGGGACCTTCACGGACGTGACCGCGGCCTCAGGCATCGGCGGCAAGCCGGCCGACACGCTCAGCATCGCCGCCGCATGGTTCGACTACGACAACGACGGACTGCTGGACCTGATCGTTTCCAACTACACGCTCTGGACCCCGCAGGCGGACGCCCGCTGCATGATGAGCGACCGCGACTATTACTGCGATCCGCGGCGCTATCCCAGTGTGCCGTCCCGGCTATACCGCAATCTGGGCAAGGGCAGGTTCGAGGATGTGACCGCGAAGTCGGGGTTCGCCGCGGCGCCCGGCAAAGGCATGGGCGTCTCCATCGCCGACTTCAATGACGACGGGTGGATGGACGTGTTCATCGCCAATGATACCGAGCCGAATTCCCTGTTCATCAACCGGAAAAACGGGACCTTCGAGGAGAAGGGGCTGGAACTGGGCGTGGCCTACAACGAGAATGCGCAAGTCGGCTCTTCCATGGGTTCCGATGCCAAGGACTTCAATAATGACGGCAAGGTCGACATCTTCTATAACAACCTGATGGGCCAGGTCTGGCAACTGCTACGAAATCGTGGCGACTTGTTCGATTACTATTCGTCGCTCTCCAGGATCCAGAAGCTGAGTATGCCTTACTCGGGTTGGAGCACCGGTTTCATCGACTACAACAACGACGGCTGGAAAGATATCTACTCTGCCAACGGCGATGTGGACATGGTGAATGCCAAGTCTCCGCAGCACGACACGATGTTCGAGAATGTGGATGGCAAGTCGTTTGTGGACGTCTCCGAAGAGATGGGCAAGGACTTCTTGCACAAGGGGTACCAGCGCGGCTCGGCGTTCGGCGATTTGAACAACGACGGGGCCTTGGACATCGTGGTGACCTCGCTGAACGAGCCGCCGCGCATCCTGATGAACACCGCGGGCACCGGCAATCACTGGCTGGTGCTGAACCTGATCGGGCACAAAAGCGCGCGCGACGCCATCGGAGCCAAGGTCAAGCTCACCACCGCATCCGGCCGTGTGTTGTACAACCACGTGGCCATCAGCGTCGGATTCATGTCTTCCAGCGACAAGCGTGTGCATTTCGGGCTGGGCACGGAGGCCAAAATCACCTCGCTGGAAATTCGCTGGCCCAGCGGGATACAGCAGACGCTCAAGGGTATTGCGGCCGACCGGTTCCTCACCGTGGACGAGCCGCTGAAGTAAGTGCAAACCGGGTACAGTCATGAATTTCCAGCGCAGTTTGCCGGAAATTCGCTGTCTGTCCCCGGTTTGCCGCCTCAGAAGATAAACTTCACCGCAAGCTGCACTACGCGATGGCCCTGCTTCTGCGTTACGTAACCAAACGTCGGTGCGTTCAACTGACCGGTGGTGCCGCTGTACCCCAGGGTCGTGTTGGTGGTGCTGCTAGTGAAGGACCAAAGCGGATGGTTCAGGAAGTTGTACCCGTTGGCCCGGAACTGCAACTTCATCCTCTCCTTGACCTGGAAGTTCTTGAAAAGACCCAGATCGGTGTTGAAGAAAGCCGGCCCGTAAATCACCGGCAACGTGGTGGGACCATTCTGGCCGATTTGCGTCGGGATGGCGAAGCAGGCCCCGTTGACGTACTGGTTAGGCGCCAGATTCGCCGTCGGATCGCAGGTGACCAGCGGGTGGAGCGCAATATTGTTGGTGCCCAGCAGCGAAGCGCTAGAGACGTTAAACGTCGTACCGGGAATCTTAAAGCTATTGAGGTTCAGACCGAAGTTTTCTCCGCGGTTGCCGGTAAGGTTGGCGCCGCTTTGCCACTGAGTGATGCCCGAAACCTGCCATCCGTTGACGAACCCGCCGGTCACTTTGTTCCGCGCGGGGTTGCCCAGTTCGATGGAGTAAGCGAAGTTGAAAATATGCGTTCGGTTGCTGCCCTGCACGGTGTAGTTGTTGGCCAGGTTGAACGAGTCGTACGAGGGGCTGATGAACCCCATGGCTTTCGCGAACGCGTAGTTCAGGCTCATCGTGTAACGGCCCTTGGAGCGCGCCCACGTGGTTTGCAGGGAGTTGTAATTGGCGTACAGGTTATTGGTGGCCAGGTTAATGTCGGAGTACGCTTTGATGGGGCGGAAGTTGTTGGCTGTGAGGGAATTGGGGTCCACGCCGCCATTGTTCGATGAGAGCATCGCGCCCTTCGGCACCAGGTTGAGGTTGTAGCCCTGGCCGCCCGAGGTGTTGAGCAGGTTCGTGCTCTCGTTGCCGACGTAAGCTACTTCGAGCATGCTCGACCACGGCAGGCGCTGCTGGATGGTGAAACTGTAACTCTTGGTAAGCGGCTGCTTGTCATCGGCACTATCGACCGCAACCGGAGAGAGCGCGGCGCTGGAGAAGTTCAGCGTGTCGAGGTCTCTGGCCATGAGCGGCGTGGCGGTGGCCGAACCACCCACCACATACGGCGAAACCCCTTTGCCCTGGTTGCTGCTGAGGGAGATAGTCTGGACACCGGCGGCGACATCCAGCCCGGAGGTGAACTGTCCCGAGTGGAAGTAATACATTCCCCACCCGCCGCGCACCACGGTATTGCCGTTGCCGAAAACATCGTACGCCACGCCGAATCGCGGCTGGTAGAACATTGCCCGAGTCGGGAATCCACCCAACGGAACACTGGGATCTTTCTTGTTCCAACTGAAACCGCAATACTGGGTGGGCGTGCAGCTCGTGTTGTACGAGCTGGCATTGAAATTGGAGAAGCCGAACCCAAGCCTGTCCACCCACGGCTGGAAATGGGTCAGGCGGATGCCGAGTTCCAGGGTGAGTTTCTTGTTCACCTTCCAGGAATCCTGCACGAATCCTTCATACGTGCTGTACGCGATGTCGTTGACGCGGTTGAACGACACCTGTTGGAAGGAGTTCAGGTTGCCAATCAGCATGTCGGCATAGTCGTTACCGAGGCTGTTGGAGTTGCCGCTGCTCACCCTCAAGTTCCCCATCGAGTTGCCGCTGGCCGGCTGCGCATTCCGGATGTACTCGTAGAAGACGCCCGCCTTCATGGTGTGCCGGCCCAAGACCTTCGCGACGCTGTCGCTGACGCTCGGCATCCACTTGTTGGCATACAGACCCGCCGCTGGGCCGCCAATCTCGAAACCGCCATAATTGTTGATCTGGGAGGCTTCCGAGCCGCCGCCGAAATTCGGAATCTGCGCGACTCCATTCTTGTAAAGCAGCTTGTAAGCGAAACCCACCTTGGCCGGGTCCACCTTCGACGGATCCTCGAACACATTCGGGAAACCGATGAAGGTGTACCCGAAGATGAACTCATTCGTCATGGTCGGGCTGAATACGTGCGTCAGCGAGGCCGTCATCGAGTCGGACCGGTTCTTGCCGATCACTGGCGTCGGGTAGGGAAGCTGTTGCGTGGTGGCGGTGGACCACAACTGCATCGGGAAAGGCTGCTTTTCCCGCTGAAGATTGTAGCGCACAAACAGCTTCGTGGAGTCGCTGATGTTGTAGTCCACGCGCGTCATCCACTGGTGGTTGTTCTGCTGGAAGGTCAGATCGTTGGTCCAGTTGTACCCGCCGGTGGCGTTCGGGTCGGAGTTCGCCGTCGGATACAGCTTCATCAACGCCAGCATGCTGGAGTCGATCGCGCTGGCCGGGATGATGCCGCCGGGGTAGAGCGCGGCGTTGCGCGCGTTGATTTGTCCCGGGGGGGAACCGGAGGCTGAGATGTTGCCCAGTTTGGCGAGTTCGGTGGGTGAGAAATTGCCCTGTAGCATTCCTGCCGTGGGAACTTCGGCGCGCAGCAGGCCCGTATCGAGCACCTGGTAGAAATATTGGTACCCGGTAAAGAAGAATAGCTTCTGGTGGCTCTTGTTGAAACGCGTACCGGGGATGAACAGCGGGCCGCCGAGCGTGCCGCCCGGGTAGTAGTACTTGTTCTGCGGCCGCGGGGCTGAACTCACATTGGAGAGCCAGTCGTTGGCGTTCAGAACGTAGCTCCTGGCGTAGAGGAATCCCGATCCGTGAAACTTCTGACCGCCCGATTTGGCCACCGAACTGAGCACCGCCGGACCCTTCTGGTTTTCGGCGCTGAAGTTGGACATGGTGATCTTGAACTCGGCGATCATGTCCGCGTTCGGGTTGACCGGCGTATCGCAGTTGCAGCCCGGGTCGGAAACGTGCGCCCCGTCCGCCGTGATGTCCAACGTGTTGCTGGGGAGGCCATTGTACGCGTACGCGTTGTTTAGCGGGCTCTGGCTTCCGGCGTTGCCGTTGGCATTGATGCCGATCGTCCCCCCGTTGAAGTTCGCGCCGTTGGCGGTTCCGTTCTGGATGCCGAATCCGGGCATCATCTTGATGAACTCGGCGGCGTTGCTTCCCACCTGGACGAAATTCTCCAGTTGTTTGACGCTCAGGGTGGCCGACTTTTCGCCCGAATCGACGGGAACCAGCAGGTCCGATGTGCCGGCAACCATCACCGTCTCGGTCGCGCTGCCCACCTTCAGGATGACGTTCACATTGTGCTTTTCGCCGCCGCCAAGGGCGATGCCTGTTTCCCTGTAGTTTTCAAAACCCGCCATGGCGACGGTCAGTTCGTACGAACCCACCGGAACGGAGGCGAACGTATAATAACCTTGACTATTGGTGACGGTCTCGCGGAGAGAGCCGGACCCCTCGTCGCGCAGCCGGACGGTGGCCTGCACGACCAGGCCCTGCGACGGATCGCTCACGACGCCGGTCAATGTTGCGTAAATCGATTGTGCCGGGAGGTTTACAGTGATCGCGCAAAACAGTGCGCATAGTGCGGGAAGCTTCGTCGGACGGATCATCAAGTACCCCTTTCGCCGTCGATCAGAGACGGCATAACCAGGATTCGAATTAACCCACCAGTACGAATTCTCACTCCGTTTGCGCCGCGGTTCAAGAGGAAAGATTGATTCAGGCCCAAATATCGCGGGAATATTCAACAACGCTCATCGGCGGGGGTGGCCAGGAGAGAGGGTTGAGATCGTAAGAAATGACACACTTCGGGCGTGATCCGGTGATCACCGCAGCAACTCAGGGACGAGTCGCTACCCTACCTTGGTCTTCCGCGCGCGCTTCTTCGGGGCAATTTCGATCTCGTCCGTTTCGGCGGCCGCCGCGGCGGTAGCCACCATGGCCGGCTTGCGCTTTTCAGCAAGGCTTTTCTTGAGCGCTTCCATGATATCGATCACCGGCGCGAAGTGCTCCGACGGGGTCTCCACCACTTTGCGGCCTTCGATCTTGTCCTCGATCATCTTCTTCAGGTTGTCGCGGTAGGAGTCGTGGTATTTCTGCGGCTCGAAGTTCTCCTCCAGGGAGGAAATCAGCATCTTCGCCATGGCGAGTTCCTTCTCCTTCACCAGGCTGGTGTCGGTGCGGAACTCCTCGACCTGGCGGATCTCGTCCTGGAAATACATGGTGTGGGAGAGAATCCCCTTGGCGCCGGGACGCAGCACGATGATGTGCTCGCGATTGTGCATCGCCACCTTGGCCACGCCGTAAAAACCGGAGTCCTTCAACGCGGTGAAGAGCAGGGCATACGCCTTCTCGCCGCCCTCGTCGGGGGCGACGTAGTAGGAGCTTTCCAGGTAGATCGGGTCCACCTGGTCGGCCTTGACGAATTCCAGGATCTCCATCACCTTGGCGGTGCGCGGCGCCACCTTTTTGATATCCTCGTCGTCAATCACCACGTAGTGATCCTTCTCGTACTCGTAGCCCTTGACGGTCTCCGAGCGCGGGATGGGTTTGTCTTCGAGTTGGCAATAGGTCATCTGCTTGATGCGCGAATGGTCGTCTTTGTGCAGCATGTTGAAGCTGATGGTTTCGCTGCGCGCCGCGCTAAACAGACGAATGGGAAACGATACCATGCCGAAAATCAGATGGCCTTTCCAAACGCTCGCTGCCATATATGTTTCGCTCCTGACCCCTCGGGGGCGTGGTTTTCAAGATACTACAAAGCCTAATAAGATGTAAATGGAAGGATGCAGGGGGGTTATGTCTCTCGACGAGTACGCCCGGAAACGCCGCTTCGAGAAAACGCCCGAACCTCCTCCCTCTGCCGGGAAGAGCACGCCTGCGGCCAAACCGTACTTTTGTGTGCAACGGCACGATGCCACGCGCCTGCACTACGACTTTCGCCTGGAGATCGATGGCGTGCTGAAATCCTGGGCCGTACCCAAAGGTCCGTCGCTCGACCCGGCGGTGAAGGCCTTCGCGGCCCACGTGGAAGACCACCCCATGGAGTACGGCGATTTCGAAGGCAATATTCCGGCCGGCAATTACGGCGGGGGCAGCGTGATGCTGTGGGACCGGGGCACGTTCGACCTGTTGGGCGATACGGCGGGCGAGGCGCAACTGGCGCGCGGCGATCTGAAGTTCCGCCTGCACGGCGAGAAACTGAAGGGCGATTTCGCCATCGTCCACATGAAAGCCCGCGCCAAGGGCAAGGGGAACGAGTGGCTGCTCATCAAGAAGCGCGACGAGTTCGCCGCCGCGGGTTGGGACGTGGAGGCGCTGGCGTACAGCGTGCTCTCCGGTCGCACCCAGGAAGAAATTGCGCGCAATCTGCCGGCGCGCCAGACCAAACGCGAGACGGCGGGCGCCGCCGATCGCCTCTGGACAACCAGTCCGCCGGCCAAGCGCGCGCGAGGTTCCGCCTCGCGGCCGATGGGCGATGCACCGCTTGCCGGCTCGCGCCCGAGCGCCGCCAAAAAGAAAGCCAAGTTCGACCTGGCGAATCTCAAGGGCGCGAAGCTGGCGGAGATGCCAGCCGCCATCGAGCCGATGAAGGCGATGCTAGCCGAGCGCGTGCCGCGCGGCGAGGAGTGGTTGTGCGAGGTGAAGTGGGATGGCGTGCGCGCCGTGGCCTTCCTGGACAACGAAGAGGTCCGCCTGCAATCGCGCAGCGGGTTGCGCTGCGAGCGGCAGTATCCGGAACTGGCAGTGATGCCGCACCACATCGCCGCATCGCGCGCGGTGCTCGACGGCGAGATCGCGGTGCTCGATGCCAAGGGAGTATCGCAGTTCCACCTCATCCAGCCGCGCATCGCCAACACCGACCCCAACACCATCGCTCACCTGGTGCGGTCCACGCCGGTCATCTATTTTGCCTTCGACCTGCTCTACCTGGAGGGCTACGACCTGCGCGGCGTCGCTCTCGATAAGCGGCGCGAACTCCTGCTGCGGGTGCTGACGACAGGACCGTCGATCCGCATCTCCGACGCCTTCCCCGGCGCGGGCGAGGAACTGCTGGAGGCGGCGCGAGAAAACGGCCTGGAGGGCATCGTGGCCAAGCACGCGCGCAGCACCTACGAATCGCGGCGCAGCCGGGAGTGGCTCAAGATCAAGATCGTGAGCGAGCAGGAGTTCGTGATCGGCGGCTTCACGGAGCCGCAGGGCGATCGCGATTATTTCGGCGCTCTGGTCCTCGGTGTTCACCAGGAGGGCGAGTTGCGCTGGGTGGGCAACGTCGGCACCGGCTTCGACCAGAAACTGCTGGCCGGCCTGCACGCGCGCCTCGAGCCGCTGATCGTGCAGACGTGTCCCTTCGCCGAGCGCCCCAAGCCGGACCGCGGAATTACCTGGGTGAAACCGGAACTGGTCTGCCAGGTGAAGTACGCCAACTGGACGCCCGACGACCGCTTGCGCGCGCCGGTGTTCGTCGGCTTGCGCGAAGACAAGGCGGCGCCCGAAGTGCTCCGCGAAACCGCGCGCCAGGCTCCGTTCGCTCCGGCCGGAGAACTGCTGCCGGGAAGTCCCAGGGAGGCCACCCTCAAAATCGACGGCCATACCCTCAAATTCACCAATCTGGGGAAGCTCTACTACCCCGGCGACGGCGTCACCAAGCGCGACGTGCTCAATTACTACGCCGCCGTGAGGGACCTGATCCTGCCCCACCTGTTGGACCGGCCGCTCTCGCTCAAGCGGTACCCCAACGGAATCCGCGAGCAGTTCTTCTTTCAGAAGGACACGCCCGATACCTACCCCGGCTGGCTGCGCACGGAATTGATCGACGAGATCAACTACGTCTTCGCGGGCGACCATGCCAGCCTGCTGTATCTGGTCAACCTGGGTTGCATCGATCACAACCCGTCGATGAGCCGGTCGGGCTCGCTGGAGCATCCCGATTTCATCCTGATCGATCTCGACCCGCAGGAGTGCTCCTACGACCTGATCGTGGAGGCGGCGCTCGTGGTCAAGGGCATTCTGGACCAGATCGGCCTCGCGGGATATCCGAAAACCACGGGCGGCGACGGCATGCACGTCTACATCCCGATCGAGCCGGTGTATAGCTTCGAGGAGGCCCGAGCGTTCGCCGAACTGATCGCGCGCCTGGTGACGCACGAAAAACCGCACCTGTTCACCACGCCGCGCATGGTGGCCAAGCGGCAGAGGAACCGGGTGTACTTCGACTACCTGCAGATCGGCAAATCGAAGACGATCGCGGCGCCCTATGTGCTGCGCGCGTACGAGGGAGCCCCGGTGGCGACACCGCTGGAGTGGGCCGAGGTGATCCCCGGCCTGCACCCGAAGCAGTTCCACATTCACAACGCCCGGGAGCGATTCCGCCAGAAGGGCGATCTCTTCCGCGGCGTGCTGGAGCGCCCGCAGAATCTCTACGACGCCCTGGGCCGCCTGGAAAAGCTCTTCCGGTAACCTTGCGGCATAAGGCTCCGCCAGGCCTACCTCTCTGTCGTCAAAAACACAATCACCCCGTCCCCGCGGAAGACGAAGTCGGCGGGGGCCTTCTTCGCTGCCTCGCCCTTGCGGGCGACCACCCGGCCGTAAATCACCGCCCAGCGGTCGTACTCCGGGTTGCCGAAGCGGAACTTGCCGAGCGAGGTGCGGCGGGTCAGCGCGGCGAATTTCTTGTTGAGCACGGGGACATCGAATTCGAAGTTGGTGGGGGGCTTGGGGCCGTCCGTGGAATCCTCGGTCAGCCAGAGGACGGGCGGGACTGCGGTGGTGGGGTCGCAGGACTGCTCGCCGATCCAGCGGCCGTCGCGGCGGAAGGAGTAGCGGCCCAGAACGGCCACTTCCTTGCCTTCGTGGGCCGGAAGATCGGCCAGGATTTCGCAGACCGTGACCGGCGGAATGGGCGGATCGGCCGCGATGGCAAAGGCCGCCAGGAACACAGCAAGCGAAATGA
>JADGNS010000818.1 GCA_017883355.1 Candidatus Solibacter sp. | reverse complement strand
AAGGACGATGGCTGGCTCGCGAGCCTTTACGACGCCCTGGCCCGCATACAGGGTCCGGTGAAAGATTACCTCACCGAACCCGGGCGCATGAAACGCTTCTACTCGGCGGTCCGCGGACGCATCACGAGTCCCGGTCCGGCGCGTCCGGTATTCCGCGCCAATACCGACATGATGCTGTTCACGACGCGATTGCGCATGGACCCCAACGGCAAGCCCCATATTCCCGGTAGCCTGGATGTCTGGCGCAACCTCTTCCTGAACCATCCCCAGGGCAAGTACGACGGCAAGCTCACCAAACTGGCCACCAACTGGAAAGAGCCGGACGACGTGCTGGAAGCCCTCTTCGCGCTCTCCCGCAAGGCCGTGGAAAACGAGCCGCTGAAGATCTTCATGGCGATCGGCGATATCGACCGCAATCGCTCCACGCCTCTCAGCGCCCCCACGGTGGACCGCCTGGCGCGCGACTATCACACCTACGGCAGCCAGTATCCGATGTTCTCCGAATCGCGCAGCCTTTCGGAGAAATCCATCATCCTGTTCCTGGATCAGATGACCGCCATCGCCAAAGTGAAGGACCCGGCGTTGCACTCCGACCTGGCCGGCACCTTTCAGTCGGTAGTGGGCCTTTGGCAAATCCTGGTAAGGCAGCAGAGCATTCCGGACGCGCAGGCCGATGCCGTGTTCTCCGGCATCGTCGCCGGCTTCGCCCCGGTGAAGGGCAATCGCGAACTGTTCGATGCGGGGCGCGCCGGCGTGAAATTGCTGCTCGGCGTCACCGCGCCGATCAGCGATCCTCAAGGCAAGATGCTGGATCTGCTGGCCGGCAATCCCACCGATTCCGATACCCACGAACAGATGGTGCAAGATCTCATGCGCATTCTGGAAGCGCAGCGCATCGTCTCGCTGGATACCCTGTTCCAACTCGCCGATCACATCGAGTCCGTCGCCAAGGGCGAGAAACTCGATCCCAAGCTGGTCAACAGACTGGCCAGCCGGATCAGCGAAATTCAGTTGCCGCGCGCCTCGCTCTCATCCACGGAAAAGAACGCCATGGGCTTTGGATATTGGACCGACCGCCACCTGGACACGGAGCGCAAACTCAATCTCCGCGGCTCCATCGAGAAGGCCGCCGGCGATCCCGAAAAGGTGAAGGAAACCCGCGCCCTGCTGGCGCCCCTGTTGCGCGACACCCTGCTCGCCCTCAATTACGCTCACTACGCTCCGCCGGGCGCGCAGATCCTCTACACCAACCCCATCTTCGTGCGCAGCCACGATTTCCTCGGCATGCAGGGCACCGATCACACCTGGCGCCCCACCGAACTCTACGGCACCGGCTGGCCTTCTAACGGCGGCGGCCGCCTGGTTGGTTCCCTATCCTCCCTGCCATACACTTTGGCCGAAGCGGAACAGAACTTCCTGATTCCCACGCAGACCCAGGCCCTGATCTGGGGCGACCTGGTTCCGCAAATGATTCTCAGCGCCAAGATCCCGCGCTTCTGGCAGGTGACTCCCGGCCAGCTTCATTGGGTGGGCTTGCACCTGCGCTATGGCCGCGAACTGCTGGCCGAAGCCGCGCTCGATAGCGACCTGCGGACCCAGGTAATCGCCGCGCTCGGCCTGCTGGCCGCGCCGGGCCGTACCCGGCAAGTGGCGCAGTTTCTCGAAGAGGGAGTGATCCGCGAGGCGGTGGACCGCGTGACGCCGTCGGAAATGTACCTCATTGCCCGCGAAGTGGGCGAGGGGCGCGACCCGCGGAGTTCCTGCCTGCTGGCCGAGTTGAAGCGCATGGCCGACGCCTCCCCGAAGGAGATCAACCACGCCGCGATTTCGCGCGCCTTCGGCACACCCAAGCCCACGCTGGCCAACTCCTACGAGCCCGAGCTTCTGAACCTGCGCACGTTTCCCACCCTCATGGGCTACTCCAGCCGCATCATGGCGGAGAGTTGGGAATCCAACAGCCTGTACTGGGCGGCGCTGGCCGACGAACTCAGCGTTTCGCCCACCCAGCTCAATGTGCGCATTCCCGAGTGGACCCGTCAACTGGTGGAACAGATCTTCGCCTCGCACCTGGAAGACTGGCCCGCCGTACTGAAATCCCTGCGCTTCGTGGGAGACGATGTGCGCGCCCACGCGCGCGCCCTGGCAGCCGAACAGAAAGCAGCACTGCGAGAGTAGAATAACTAATCCGGTAAACGATCATGACGATTTCGCGACGAGGATTTCTTGGAATGACAGCGGCCGGCGCCATCGTCCGCGCGCAGGATAGCGGACAGCGCCCCATCTTTCGTGTCAAGGTCGATATGGTGGTGCTCAGTTTTCAGGTGACCGACAACAAGGGTCACTATGTCAACGGACTCAAGCCCACCGATTTTCGCATTTTGGAGGACGGCATCCAACAGCAGGTGGCCACCTTCGCCGAAGGCGCCAAGGCGCCGCTGGCGGTGGCCGAGGACGGCGCCACCCGGCCCCTGCTGGAAGCCAATCGAGACGCGCTGCCCGGCATGGAGAAGCCCGACGCCTTCGTCGGCACCAACGTGTTCGTGCTCTTCGACACCAGCAATTTCATGTACCGGGGCTTCGTGTACGCGGAGGACGCCATCGCCGATTTCGTGCGCGGCCTGGACCGCGCCGATTCCATCGCGGTCTACACCTTCAGCCGCAACATGTCGCGAGCCTCCCTACTGTCGCACGATCACTCTAACGCCATCGCCGGACTGCGCAAGAGCGTCGCCGGCGACGATACCGCGCTGTATAACGCGCTGCTGCTGGCGCTGCGCGATGCCGCCAAGGTCCCGGGCCGCAAGGTGATCATCGTCTTCTCCAATGGTCCCGACAACGCCAGCATGGTGGCGCCGGACGACGTGCGGGCCGTGGCCGAAGACGAGGGCATCCCGATCTACGTCATCTCCACCGCCGAAGTGAATAAGGACCCGATCTCCAGCAACGTCTTCAAACGCATGACCCAGCGGACGGGGGGCAAAGCGTATTTCGCCAAGACCTGGCAGAAGCAGGTGGAAGCCTTCGAAGACATCCGCGAAGATCTGGGGAACTCCTACACGGTGACGTATTATCCGAAGGCCAACCCCAATGAGGGGTTCCGCAAGATCACCATCGACCCGACCAACGATCCCGGCAAGAAGTGGCGCATCCGCAGCCGTCCCGGCTATCGCCCCAGCCGCGTGCTGTAGCGCGCGTTCCCCATCCGAGCCGCGACCGTGAGGGAGCGGTTGGCAGCCACGCGCTGAGATCTAACGCTCCCTAACGGTCGCGGCTCCGATTGACGTAACCCCTACGCCAGGACTCTCTCGATTGGCCGGCATGCTCAAGACCTCTCGTTCCTATGTCGCGCACCAACGGCGGCCGCCCCCGACGCCCGAAGGGCGACAATCTGGGATACACTGTTCGGGTTCGGGAGGCGGAAAAGATGGACGAGGCGCTGGTGACCAACCGGCGGCAGTTTCTCGGTGTCGGGGCACTGCAGGCCGTGGGATCTCGGGCCCTCTTGGGCAGTCCACCCGACC
>JADGNS010000817.1 GCA_017883355.1 Candidatus Solibacter sp. | reverse complement strand
GCGCACCGAGCACACGGTCGCGCAGGCCGGGGAGAGGCGCCAACAAGGGGATGGCCTCTGCCAACGCTACCGCCATGTCGCCGGATTGCCGCATTTCCGCTTCGCAGAGCGTGCAGGCGCCCAGGTGCCGCTCGAAGCTCCGCGATTCCTCATCGTCCAGTAGCCCGAGCGCATACAACCGCGCGTTGCCTTCCTCCTCGCAGTGCGTGAGCATCACGGTCTCGTCCTTCTTCATATGGTATCCCGCAGCAGCTCGCGCAGTTTCCCGACACCCAGCCGGATGCGAGTCTTCACCGTGCCCAACGGCTCGCCAAGGTGGCTGGCAATTTCGCCGTGGCTCAATCCCGCGAAGAAAGACAGCTCAATCGCCTGACGCTGCTCGAACGGCACGTCTGCCATGGCCTGCCGCACCGAGCGGGAAACCTCGTTCGAAGCTGCGAGATTTTCCGGCGTGGGCGCCGTGCACACCACCGTCGGGAACTCGTCCATCTGGAACTCCATCCGCCCCCTCGTCGTCTGCGACCGCCGCCGGTCGATGGCGCGGCTTCTTGCCAGGATGATCAGCCAGGCCGGCGCCGAGCCACGCCGCTCGTCAAACTGGGCCGCCGAATCCCAAACCTGACGGTACACATCCACTACCACCTCCGCCGCGTCTTCGGGATCCCGCAAAACCCGCAACGCGACGCTGTAGACAAGCTGGTTCGATTGGTCGTAGAGCGCGGCAAGGGCTCCCTGATCGCGGCGGGCGCAGCCTTGCACGTAGCTCCGCCATTCCGCCTGGCGGCGTAACTGTGGGTTCTTACCGGAATCCTCATCCGCGCTTCGACTCGCGCCGGCGCCGGCCGCGAACCCAAACCCGAAGCCCTCCCCCTGATCCATTCGATCCTCGGGGAAAATTCTACCACAGCAGGAAGTACGCATCGTATGCATGGGTTGGATCCCTCTGGACGACTCATTCTTTGAAGAGTTCATATTTGAAAATTCAAGCGTGATTTCCCCCCGTCGCCGATCCACCCTCGACCGTCGCCACGTAGGTGGGAGTGAAGATCAACTGCTTCACGAATCTGGCAAAACCAAAACCAGCTAGGAGAGTTTCCATGCTTTTCATGACGACACCATTGCGCGCATCCGTTGCCATTCTGGCGGCCGTGCTCGCGCTTCCCACACCACCCGTCTTCGCGGCGAGTCACCGCGAGGCGCCGATTACGTCCCTGGACCAGAAGGCCGATATCACCGACTGGTTCACCTTCGTGAGTCCGGAACACCCCGATCGCGTGATTCTGGTGCTCAACGTCGATCCCTTCCTGGAGCCGTCCAACGGCCCCAACTACTTCCCTTTCGATCCCGGCATTCTCTATGAGATGAAGATCGACAATAATCACGACGGAGTGGAAGACGTCACCTTCCAGATCCGCTTCAAGACCGAGATCCGCCAACCCGGCGTGTTCACCGGCTTCGTCGGCGCCCTGGCGGGCATTCCGGCGATCACCGCCCTCGACGGTCCGGGCTCTGAGGGCCTCAGCCTGCGCCAGAACTACACCGTCACTATGATCACCAGGAACCACCGGATAGACCTGTCCGACGGCCAGACCTTGTTCGCGGTGCCCTCCAACGTCGGTCCACGCACCATGCCGCAATACAACAAACTCTACCAGCAGGGCGTCTACACACTGCTCAACGGCATCCGGTCTTTTGCCGGCACCGTGGCCGACCCATTCTTCATCGACCTGGGCGGTTTCTTCGATTCGCTCAACCTGCGCCAGTCCGCCGGCGGCGGGGTGCTCAGCGCGGCCGTCGACGCCGACGATGCGCATAACTACGCTCCCAATTCCCTGGCCGGTTTCAACGTCAACACGATTGTCCTGGAAGTGCCCATCGCCATGCTGACCTCTGACGGTAAAATCCACGCGGCCACCGACAAAGAGGCCGTCATCGGCACCTACGGCACCACTTCACGCCGCCGCGTGAGCGTCCTGGGCGGAGAGAGCGATCGCGGCGCCTGGGCGCAGGTGCAGCGCATGGGCAATCCCTTGATCAACGAGGCCATCATCGGGACCGGATTCAAGGATCGTTTCAGCATGAGCGACCCCATCAACGACGCCCAGTTCTCCAGCTTCTTCCTGAATCCCCTGGCGGCCACGATCCTGGCCAGCATCGGCGTGCCCGTCCCTGCCGCGCCGCGCACCGACCTGCTTCCCCTCGTCCTATACATGGCGCCCATCTGCCCGGGTTGCGGCGCGGGTGACACCGGCCCGGTCGCCGATCTGCTGCGCTTGAACACCGGCATTGCGCCAACGCCCAGCCGTAGTCAGAAGCGCCTGGGCTTCCTGGCCGGCGATACGGCCGGCTATCCCAATGGCCGCCGGTTGGGCGACGACGTGTTCGATATCTCTCTGCGCGCGGTGAGCGGCATTCTGGCGGACAGCAAGAAGTACAACACCTCGCTAGGCGACGGCGTGAATACGCCGGCAGTGCCGCCGCAGCCGGGCTTCCCTTTCCTGGCGCCGGCGTACAGCGGCAGGGACAGCGTTCACCTGGGTCCCGGACAGGCCGGTTGTGGCAACCTGCCCAACGGTATCTGCCCAATCAA
The DNA here is from genome assembly GCA_017883355.1 of Candidatus Solibacter sp. Taxonomy (GTDB): domain Bacteria; phylum Acidobacteriota; class Terriglobia; order Bryobacterales; family Bryobacteraceae; genus Solibacter. The sequence goes on along the minus strand of JADGNS010000817.1, from coordinate 935 downwards.
CTAACAAGAGAAACGGGGGCAAGCCTTCAAGCGGCCTGCCCCCTTGAGTTCATCCGAGGTGCGCAAATGAAGACGATCGTTCTATTCCAATTGGTTCTGCTGTCCGCCGCGGGTTTCGCGGCCACACCCGCCGAAACCGCCATCCAAAAGGCGCAAACTGCCATCGCCGGCCATCCGGACCACTATCCTTATTACAACAGCCTCGCGATGGCCTATGCCCGCCGCGCCAGGGAGTCCTCGGATGTAGCGTTTTATGCCAGGGCCGAAGAGACGCTGGCTAAGTCGTTCGCCATTTCGCCTGCTAACTTCGAAGGGCTCAAAATCGAAACCTGGCTGCAACTGGGCCGCCACGAGTTCGCCAAGGCGCGGGAGACTGCGCAGAAGCTGAACCAGCAAGCGCCGGACGACCTGACCGTTTACGGCTACCTGGTAGACGCCAACGCCGAGTTAGGACACTACAAAGATGCCGTGGACGCGGCACAGTGGATGCTTGACTTACGGCCGGGCAATGTTCCGGGATTGACGCGGGCCGGATATCTCCGGGAACTGCACGGGAACTTGAGCGGCGCGCTCGAAGTCATGCAGATGGCATACGATTCGACGCCGTTCTCCGAAGCCGAAGACCGCGCCTGGCTGCTCACGCAAATGGCTCATCTCAGCCTGATCAGCGGCGACTTATCCAAGGCCGAAATGTGGGCCAACGGCGCACTGGGGTTGTTTCCCAACTATCACTACGCACTGGGGACTCTGGCCCAGGTGCGGATCGCGCAGGAAAGGTACCCGGAAGCGGTCACGCTGCTCGCCAGGCGCTATGCGGCGGCGCCGCACGCGGAAACCCTCTACGCGCTGGCCGAGGCGCAGGAACTGGCCGGCCAGAACGACAGCGCCCTGCAATCCTACGCCACCTTCGAACGCCAATCGCTGGCGGAATCCCC
>JADGNS010000059.1 GCA_017883355.1 Candidatus Solibacter sp. | reverse complement strand
TATCCCGCAACGCGGTGCAGGTGGGCGCGGAGCGCTACGAAGCGGCCAACATCCTGCTCGCGACGGGCTCGCGGCCGGCCAAGCCGCCGATTCCGGGGCTCACCTCCGAGGGCGTCCTCGATTCGGACACGGTTTTCTCTCTGACGCGCGTCCCGGAGAAAATCGCCATCATCGGAGGCGGCATCATCGGCCTGGAGTTCGCCTGCTTCTTCAACGAGGTCGGTTCCAAAGTCAGCGTCTTTGAAATGCTGCCGCAGATCGCCGCCGGAAGCGATCTCGAAATTTCCCACCGGCTGCTGCAGATCATGAAGCGCGCGGGCATCGAATTCAACCTCTCTTCGAAAGTGCTGGGGATCGAGGGCAACACGATCCGTTACGCTGCGTCCGACGGTTCGGAGTCCAGCGCTTCGGCCGATTGCATCCTGAACGCCACGGGGAGGGCTCCGGTGGTGGATGGCTTGGGTCTCGAAGAAGTGGGCGTCGATTTCAGTCCCAAGGGCGTGAAGACCTCCGACTTGGGCAAGACCAATGTGGCCGGCGTTTGGGCCTGCGGAGACGTTACGGGACGGCGTATGCTGGCCCACGCCGCCACGCGCGAAGGCATCGTCGCCGTCAACAACATGTTCGGCAAGAAGGACCGTATCCGCTACCAGGCGATTCCTTCGGTGATCTACACTCATCCGGAAGTCTCCTCGGTGGGCAGGACGGAAGAGGAAGTCAAGGCTCTGGGGATCGAGTACAAGAAGTCCGTTGTGCCCATGGCGGTTGCGGGAAGGTTCCTGGTGGAACATGAAGGCGGAACGGGAATGGTAAAGGTACTGGCCGGGGCGCGGTTCGGCGAAATCCTGGGAGTCCATGCGATCGGCGACGCGTCGAGCGAGTTCATCGTCGCGGCCGCCGCCATGGTCGAAACGGAGATGTGCGTGTCCGATGTCAGCGAGATCGTGTTCCCGCACCCCACGGTTTCGGAAGCGTTGCGGGAAGCGATTCTCGGAGTCCACTAGGAGTCAAGGCGGAAATGCCCAAATCGATCATCATAGAACCGGAAAAAGTATTTGCACGAGGCGCTATCCATCTGTCCGATATTCAGGTGAACGCCTATCAGCGGACGGGAGAGGATGAGCTTGCGACCTATTCTCCCGAGGAGTTTCTGGCCATTTGGCAGGACATGTGCGCCATACGGCAGTTCGAGACGATTCTCAACGATATTAAAACCAAGGGGGCGTTTCAAGGCCTGGCTTATAACCATGCCGGCCCGGCCCACCTTTCCATCGGACAGGAGGCGGCCGCGGTCGGCATGGCGTTCTCCCTGACTTCGGACGACCATATCTACGGATCGCACCGCAGTCACGGCGAGATCCTGGCGAAAGGATTCGCGGCCATGCGCCATTGGAGCGAGGCGCAGCTCCTGGAGGTCATGAAATCCTTCCGTGACGGCGCTCTGCTCGGTCCGGTCGAGAAGGGATTCCAAGGCACGGTCAGGGACCTCGCCTTGCGGTTCTTCATCTATGGGGCGTACAGCGAGATCTTCGCGCGCGAGACCGGGTTCAACCGCGGGTTGGGCGGCTCCATGCACGCGTTCTTTACGCCGTTTGGAATTTACCCCAATAATGCCATCGTCGGGGGCTCGGGATCGATTGCGCCAGGCGCGGCCCTCTTCAAGCGGGTCAATCGGAAACCGGGCATCGTGGTGTGCAATATCGGCGACGCCTCCTTCGGCTGCGGTCCCGTGTGGGAAGGCATCACGTTCTCCGCCATGGACCAGTACCGCAAGCTGTGGGATGCTTCGCTCGGCGGCGGTCTGCCGATCGTTTTCAACTGCATGAACAACTTCTACGGGATGGGCGGCCAGCCCTTCGGCGAGACCATGGGAGTGCAGTTCATCGCGCGCATCGGAGCCGGCGTCAACCCGGAGCAGATGCACGCCGAGCGCGTCAACGGCTACGACCCCCTGCCGGTGATCGACGCTTTCCGGCGCAAGCGGCAGGTCATCGAGGAGGGCCGCGGACCGGTTCTGCTGGACACGGTTACGTACCGCATCAGCGGCCACTCGCCTTCCGACGCTTCGAGCTACCGGTCCAAGGAGGAGATCGAACGCTGGCAGGCGGCCGATTCCATCCCCACTTTCCATGACAGGCTGCTCCAGCTCGGGGTGGCCACCGAGGCCAAGCTCGCGAGCGTCAGGGCGCACATCGAGTCCGAGATATTCGAGATGTTCCGGCTGGCCACCGATCTGGAGGCTAGCCCGCGCGTCGGTGCCGGCTCCGAACTCGTCGGATCGGTCATGTTCTCCAACCGGCGGGTCGAGAAGTTCGACGGCCGGCAGCCCGAGTTTCTGCAAGACCTCTCGCAGAATCCCAGGGTGCAGCAGATCAAGCAGAAGGTACGGACCGCCACCAAGGACGGGAAGCCCGTACCCAAGATGAAGATGTACAACGTTCGTGACGGCATCTTCGAGGCCATGCTCTACCGGTTCGCGATCGACCCCACGATGGTGGCCTTTGGAGAGGAGAATCGCGATTGGGGTGGCGCCTTCGCCGTCTATCGCGGCCTGACCGAGGCGTTGCCCTACCATCGGCTGTTCAACTCGCCGATTTCGGAGGCTGCGATTGTGGGCGCGGCCGTGGGATACGCGCTCGAGGGCGGCAGGGTGGTGGCGGAGCTCATGTACGCCGACTTCATGGGCCGCGCCGGCGACGAGATCTTCAACCAGCTCTCCAAGTGGCAGGCCATGTCGGCGGGCCAACTGAACATGCCGGTGGTGCTGCGCATCTCGGTGGGCGCCAAGTACGGCGCGCAACACTCGCAGGACTGGACCGCGCTGGCGCATCACATCCCCGGTTTGAAAGCGGTCTATCCGGTGACACCATACGATGCCAAGGGGATGATGAACAGCGCGCTGGCCGGCACCGACCCGGTGGTCTTCTTCGAAAGCCAGAGGCTCTACGATTACGGCGAGATGTTTGTGGAGGAGGGCGTTCCCGAGGGTTACTACGAGATCGCTCTGGGCGAGCCATCCATCAAGCGAAAAGGCAAGGATCTGACCATCGTCACCTTCGGGCCCGCGCTCTACACGGCGGTGGCGGTCGCTGAAGATCTCGAAAAGCGCTTCGGGATCTCCGCCGAAGTGATCGATCTTCGCTCCGCCAACCCGCTGAACTACGAGCCGCTGGCGGCGTCCGTCCGAAAGACCGGAAAGGTGCTGCTGGTGTGCGATGCCGTGGAGCGTGGATGCGTCATGCAGACCGTCGCGGCAAACCTGACGCAGCTCTGCTTTGACGATCTGGATGGGCCACCGGTCGTGGTGGGGTCGAGGAATTGGATTACGCCCGCGGCGGAGCTGGAGACCCTGTTCTTCCCGCAACCGGCCTGGCTCCTGGATGCGATTCACGAGCGCATACTGCCGTTGAAAGGCTACCAGCCCGAGACCAACCAGACGCTCGGCGAAATGCTGCGGCGATCGCTGCTGGGGATATAGGAACGGCCTGGAGTTTACCAACCCCTCCCTTACGGTCGGGGCTCCGATCAGAGCCCCGACCGTAAGGGAGGGGTTGTGTGTCAGTCGTCGTATTCGTGTCGCCAATCATGAACCGGGGGCAACTTCGCCACAATCCCCGCACCTGCAATCCGCCTCTCTCAAGCCAAGTGCTACACTAAGCCTGCCGTGGAGGCCCGAGTAACTGTCCGTCCAATCGGGACGCGAGCAGGCTATTCGAATCTCCCAGCAGTTAGTCAAGCAAAGAAAGAGGAAGGTATAGATAAAGTGGCTAATACACAGTTACAAATTGATGAACCCAAGGGTAAGTTGGGTGTCATGACGGTGGGCCTGGGCGCCGTCGCAACGACCATGATCGCGGGTGTCGAGGCTGTTCGACGCGGACTCGCGGCTCCGGTCGGGTCCCTCACTCAGATGGGGACGATCCGGCTCGGCAAACGAACCGACAAGCGTGTGCCCAAGATCAAGGACTTCGTGCCCCTGGCGAATCTCGATGACCTGGTCTTCGCCAGTTGGGACCTCTTCACCGACAACGCCTACCAGGCGGCGCTCAAAGCCGGCGTGCTGGACAGTCGGCAACTCGAGCCGCTGAAAGGCTTCCTCGAGACCATTCAGCCAATGCCCGCCGCATTCGAGCAGAAATGGGTCAAGAGGCTGCATCCGAATAACCTGCTGCCCGGCAAGACCAAGATGGCCCTCGCCGAGCAAATCGGGGAGGACATCCGGCAGTTTCAGAAGACTTCCGGCGCCGACCGTCTGGTAGTGATATGGTGTGGCTCCACCGAAACCTTCTCCACGCCTCAGCCGATCCATCAGGACATCAAGTCATTCGAAGCAGGCCTTTGCTCGAACTCTCCCGACATTTCGCCGAGCATGATCTACGCCTACGCCGCGCTGAAATTGGGTGTGCCCTTTATCAATGGAGCGCCGCACCTGACAGTGGACATCCCGGCACTCACGAACCTCGCCGTCGAAAACCATATTCCCATTGCCGGCAAAGACTTCAAGTCCGGGCAAACGTTCATGAAGACGCTGCTCGGGCCGGGACTCAAGCTGAAACTGCTTGGCCTCAATGGTTGGTTCTCCACGAATATTCTCGGCAACCGCGACGGGGAAGTGCTCGACGATCCCGAGAACTTCAAGAGCAAGGAGGAAACCAAATCCTCGGTGCTCGACCGCTGCCTCCAGCCCGAACTCTATCCTGAGCTTTACAAGAGCTATTACCACAAGGTGCGCATCGAATACTACCCTCCCCGCGGCGATGCCAAGGAAAGCTGGGACAACCTGGATATCTTCGGCTGGCTCGGCTACCCGATGCAGATCAAGGTGAACTTCCAGTGCCGCGATTCGATTCTGGCCGCGCCGATGGCCCTCGATCTGGTGCTGTTCATGGACCTCGCCCAGCGCTGCCCCGACCTGGCGAAGATGGGCATCCAGGAATGGCTCTCGTTCTACTTCAAGGGCCCGCAGGTGGCCGCGGGCCTATACCCGGAGCACGACGTGTTTATTCAACAAATGAAGTTGAAAAATACGCTTCGCCACCTCCGCGGCGAAGATCTGATTACCCACCTCGGACTGGAATACTACGACTGAGAATTAGCCGGTCAAAGGGGGCAGGGCTTGCCCTGTCCCCAGGCCTCAGCAGCCTAACTTGCTGAAATACTCGAATCTGGTTCGCGCGTCCGGGATCGCCGGGCGGCCATCCTCTCCCACAAACCCCGGCTCCCCGCGCCCCACCGCAACCTGGTGGCCGAGCATCAGCCTGGTGCTTTGGCGGAACCAGGGCTCAAACTCCCCATCGAGCGCATACGGATCGAGCAGTGGGCGGGCCTCGGGAGTATTGTGCTCCGTGCCGTTGAATACCGGCCACCAGCGGCGCCGCGCCGCCGAGACAATCTCCGTCAGGCGCTCTCTGGTATTGCGGTGCGGTATGACTTCAATCGCCAAAAAGCCCGATGCTTCCAGACGATCGAGGAGCGCCTCGACATCGCGCTCGCCGGTTGTCACGGGGTTACCGAGAACCGGGTAGGTGGGTATGGCGCCGAAGGCCAGAAACATGGCGCGCAGATCCTCCGATGGAATGAACGCATCGTCAGTCTCGCGCACGAAGCAAGGGGCGCCAGCCTTGAGCAGCTTGCCGCGGAGAAAAATCTGCAGCGCCGCGTCGTCGGCGCCCGCCGGGGGAGCGGACCCGCAGCAGCGCTCAATCACCTCCGTCACCGGGACTCCCCGTCCGCCAGCGATCTCGCGCAGTCGCAGGAGCGCGGCCCAGCCCACGTGCCGCTCGGTGGTATTGCCTCGCGGCGTCAACGCACGCACGTCTTCCCACGACGGACCATCGGCGTCCAACCGCTCGCGGAAGAGTTGCCCCACCTTCACGGTCATCTCCCGGTTGCGAAGCTCCAGGGCTGCGCGCATGCGGGCCAGACTCTGTGCGGCGAGCGAGGAGTCCGGCGGAATCCTGGTGATCCCTTTGGCGCAGAGATAGACGCGGCCCGGATTATCGGGATCGTTCAGCAACAGGCGGCTGGCTTCCGCGGCGCGGTCCATGCCCACGGCCTCCATGGAAAACCCGGCGCCGATGCCGGCGATCTGGCATGCCTGGCGAAACTCCTCATGCCCGGCCACGGTGTAATGGTCGTTGATGCCGAGCACCGCCAGACCTTCTCGCGCGGCCTGCCACACGGCTTCGGCCGGCGAACGAAACACGCTGAAGGATTCGTTGGTATGGATGTGGCAGTTGGTGCCCCGGCGGGGCGTTTCCGGGAGCCGCGCGCAAAGCTGGCGCAAGGCATCGAGACGGCTCTCTTGCGAGCCGCCGTGAAGAGCCGCTTCGAGTTCCGGCGTGCCGGCCTGCGTCGTGTCCTTCGTGGATTCGTTCATCGCACCATCACCTGTCCGCTGTCCACCACCAGCGTCTGTCCGGTAATGCAACGCGCCGCGTCGCTGCTCAGAAAGACGATCGCCGCGGCAATGTCCGAGCGCTTGATCTCCCGCTTCAAAGCAGTGAGCGAAGTGTAGTAGGGGATCACTTCCTCGGGTTGGATGCCCTTCTTTCGAGCGGCGGTCTTGATGTACTCGGGGTTCCAGATCTTCGAGCCTTCAAAAACGTTGCCCGGCGCCACAGCGTTGACGCGAATGCCGTCCGGCCCAAGCTCCAGGGCCCAACCGCGCATCAGGTGCAACTCGCCGGCCTTGGTGGCGTTGTACGCGGAGTTGGCTTTGGAGGCGTCCAGTCCGGTCTTGGAGGAAAGCATGACCATCGATCCGCCATCCCCTTGGGCGCGCATGATCCGGGCCGCCTCGCGCGCCACCAGGAAGTAACCGGTAAGGTTGATCTCTAGCGCCAGCCGCCACTTGTCCACGGGCATATCGACGAGCTCATACGCAGGGGCGATGCCGGCCGCGCAGACTACGATATCGATGCCGCCCCAATGGCTCAGCACGCGATCGAACGCTGCCGTAACCGACTCCTCGCTGGTTACGTCCATGCGCACGGCCAGCGCCCGCCGCACGTCGGCGGAACTGGCGGCAGCCGTCTCCGCGCCCCGATCGTCGATATCGCAGAAGGCCACTGCCGCTCCGGCTTCCACCAATCCCAGCGCGATGCCGCAACCTAATCCCGAAGCGGCTCCGGTGACCAGAGCCACTTTGCCGGCCAGCGGCGCGTGGCCCGCGCCCATGAGTTTGGCGCGGTAGTGCTCGGCCTCCCAGTTGACAATGAAACCGGCGGAGGCGGGGGCCAGGTTGTGGGCGCCGCCGCGGCCGGTGGCCAGGCGCACGATCTTGGCGCCGGCGACGGCCAGATCTTCCGCCGCGCCCAGCTTGACGGCGTCCGCGGCCAGCACGAATGCTCCGGCATTTCTGACCAACGCCACTCGCGGGGGGGACTTTTCGGACAAGGCGGGCTGCAACTTCGCGGGCAGCTCGTCCAGCGACTCCGCTACCACCGCATGGGCGCCGCAATAGACGATGTGGTCCGGCGTGAGCGACCCGGCGGCGAACAGGTCGGCCGCTTCTCCGCAAGCCGCCCCACTCAGTTCCTTATCGCCGGAAAAGCGGATGAAAGGCGAGGCTCCGAATGCCTCGCGCCAGACCCGGCGAAGCTCCGCCATGGTCTTGCGCAGAGCGGCGGGAGCGGCGCCGGCAGCGGGACGCACGGGAGGCGCCGTCTGCGAAAAATATCGCTCGCACCGCGCTACCCATTCCTCGTGGAGCGCCAGGCACTCGGCGGCGCCAGAGGCCGAGACCAGGACGCCGTGGTTCTCCATGAAGATGACCGCCGGCACGCCGCCGTGCTGTTTCCGATAGGCTTCCGCGGCCGTCCTGACGGCAATTGCCAAACACCAGCCCGGGTCGGTATAGGGTATCCACAGCGGCGGCAGTTCCCCCGGGAGGGTGAGTTCCGTCAACGTCTGGGCACCCGGCCCGCAGTTCAGGGCGTTCGCCGCCACGGCGTGCGTGTGGACCACCACCCGGTCGAGCATGGCGTGCAGCGCGGTTTCTACCGACGGGCGCCCGTGACCGCCGATCACCGCGGAGTGCAGGCATTCGAGGACGCGCGCCTCGCGCTCCTTCACCGGGAGCGCGGCGAGATCCGCCCGATCGAGAACGCTCAAAACCGCCGCCACATCCATTTCCACCCAACCGTCCGTCTCACTCATCAAGGTGAGGGCGGTACCGCTGGCCTTGATGGCCATCGTCCGACCGAGGGGCGATTTCACGGAAGTGTTGCCGCCGGCGGCTTGCACGTACTCCGGATTGGCTCCCACAACATGGGAGATCTCGATGAGCTGTACCAGGGAATTCTCGTCCATTACGGCCGCCGTCACTCGCAGTCGATAACTGTCTTGATGCCTTGCCCCGCTTCCATCACCGCGAAGGCCTTGACCATGTCGTCCAGCTTGAACCTGTGCGTCACGAAGCGGTCCCAGGGGATGTCGTCGCGCTGAACCATCTCCAGCGCCTGATGGTAATGCGCCAGATTGGAAGCGAAACACCCGAAAACGGAGATTTCGTTGTAGTGGATGGCGTTCGTATCGATGTCCAGTACCGGATTGTCTTTCGGTATGCCGGCAAAGAACGAGACGCGCGCCTTCTTGCGCACCAGCTTCAAAGCGGCGGCCTGCGTGGATTTCACGGAGTTCGCGGTAAGCGCAATGTCGAACTTCTCGCCCCCGGCGGCTTCCAGAATCATCGCCACCGCATCGCCTCCGGCGGTATTTACCGTCTGTCCGAGGCCAAATTCCCGAACGTAAGCCAGGCGTTCGTCGCTCACGTCGGTCACGATGACGAGGCTGCAGCCGCGGGCTTTGAGAATCGCGGCGTGCATCAACCCGATGGGGCCGGCGCCGAAGACCAGGGCGCGGTCGCCCGGCTGCGCGTTCAGGTATTCCTGACCGTTGAGGCAGCAGGAGAGCGGTTCCACCAGCGCGGCGCGCTCCAGGGACATTGCGGGAGGGATGGGGATGATGTTCCCCTGGGCTACCGCCGCCGCGGGGATCTTAACGTATTCGGCGAACCCGCCGGCGTAATCGTAACCGAGGGCTGTGAAGGAGTCGCAGAGATTGTATTGCTTTCGCCGGCAGTAGATGCACTTTCCGCAACCAACCACGGTGGCGACGACGACGTTCATGCCGATCGCGATTTCGGCGTCCACACCGGAGCCGGCCTCGTGCACGGTCCCAACGATTTCGTGTCCGGTAATCGTCGGTGGAACCACATTCTTTTGTCCGTGAGTGAAGATGCGCTTGTCCGTGCCACACACCGAACAGCGGCGCACTCGAAGAACCACCTCTCCCGGTCCCGCCGAGGGCCTTGGTACCGTCTCCACGCGAACGTCGCGTGGCCCGTAATAGACTGCGGCTTTCATCTGCGATCCCGCCTTTCTTTTTTCGGCTGGCGCTGGCCGGCCGCCGTTCCCTTACTTAATGAAATTCGATCGTTGCGCTCGCTTCCGGATACGCGATGGAGAGCACCCAACGCCAGCCATCCTCGTCCGCGCACAAGCGCACTGCGGCTTTCAACGCCCGCTGCGCAATGATCGAACATGCTATCACATTTCGGCAAACCACAAAAAAAACGGGTGACAATCCCACCCGGTATACACCCCGTCGCTTTGCCCGCGCCGGCTCGCTCCATCCGCTTCCGCAACGTCTCCTTCCGTTATCCGGGTGTGGAGCGGCGCGCGCTCAGCGGCCTCGATCTCGAGATCCCCGCCGGCCGCATCACCGCCGTCGTCGGCTCCAACGGGGCGGGGAAGAGCACGCTGCGCACCTCTCCCTTTGACGCGGAAGGTGAAACCGGGGAGAATAAACCTGCCAGTCACAGCGACCGCGCCGTACAGGAGCGGTCTGGAAGGTTAAGGGAGACCCTCATGCAAAGCAGGCGCAGTTTCCTGGCGGGCACCGCTGTTAGCGCGGCCCTCTCGCGTTCCGTCATGGGCGCGAACGACAGAATCCGGTTCGCCATTATCGGGGCCGGTACCCGCGGCAGTTATGTCGGCGGGGTTTTCACCGATTTTCCGGACGTGGAACTGGTGTCGGTGTGCGACGTCTTCAAGCCCACGCGCGAGCAGCAGGCGGCGCGCCTGGGGGAGAAGACCAACAGCCACCCCGAGGCGGTGGCCGACTACCGCCGCGTGCTGGACCGCAAGGACGTGGACGCGATCCTGATCACCACGCCGGATCATTGGCACGGGCCGATGGTGATCGAAGCCAGCCAGGCGGGCAAGGACGCATACTGCGAGAAGCCGCTGTCGAACAGCATCGAAGTGGGGCAGAAGATGCGCCAGGCGGTGCGCGGCAACAAGCGGGTGGTGCAAATCGGGCTGCAGCAGCGCTCGTGGACGCACTTCCAGGAGAACGCCAAGCGGGTGCAGGATGGCATGATCGGCAAGGTCTACCACGCGGAGTGCACTTACCAGGGCAACTACACGCGGCCTGAAGGCGAGCCCACGGCGCCGCCCGCCGATCTCGATTGGGATCTCTTCCAGGGGCCGGCCGAACGCCGCCCTTATACGGCGATGCGGCAGCGCTCCTGGCGTGCCTTCTACGACTATTCGGGTGGCACGCTGCTGGATTGGGGAACGCACCTCACGGACGTAGCGCACTGGTACATGGGAGTGCGCGAGCCAGTGACGTGCAGTGCATCGGGGCAATACGTGCGCGTGGCGCCGCAACCCTTGCAGTTGCCGGACACAATCGCGGTGACCTGGAAGTATCCGCAATTCGTGATGACGTATACGAACTGCGTGCGGCAGAGTCCGGATTTCGACGTCCAGGGCAACCACTTTCTAGGGGACAAGGGGTGGCTGCAAGTGAATCGCACGGGGTTCCGCTACCGGCCGAATGCGACCGGCGGGCGGGGTGGTCCGGTAACGCCGGCGTTTCAGCCGGTGAGCCAGAGTTTCCGGTATGACGGCGGTCCCAGCGACCACGCGCACGTGCGCAATTTCCTGGATTGCGTGAAGAGCCGCCAGGATCCGGTGGTCAGCATCGACACAGGATTTTACTCGACGCTGCCCACGCTGATGGGAGTGCTGGCGCTGCGCAACGGTAAGACTTACTCTTGGGACGGGCAGCGCGCAGTAAGTGGTTTGTAAGTAGACCGAAGTTCCGCCTGTTTCGTGGCTATCGGGGATGCTGCGGAAGTTGTGGGGCAGGTTGGCAACCTGCGGCGGGTTGGCAACCCGCCAGTGGCGCCGGTAGA
>JADGNS010000816.1 GCA_017883355.1 Candidatus Solibacter sp. | reverse complement strand
GACGAGCACAACGCCGTGCGCCACTCGGTCGGCGTCTTCGATGTCAGCCACATGGGCGAAATCGAGATTCGCGGGCCCGAAGCCGCCCAACTCACCGACTACGTCACCACCAACGCCGTCCACAAACTGAAGCTCGGCCAGGCCCATTACTCCGGTCTGCTATACGAACACGGCGGCTTCGTCGACGACATTCTGGTCCACAAGGTCTCTGACGATCATTACTTCCTCTGCGTCAACGCCTCCAATCAGGATAAGGATTTCGCACACATCGTCGCCCAGAACCGTTTCGACGCCGTCGTTGAAAATCACGGCGAGCACTACGCGCAGATCGCCATCCAGGGCCCCAAAGCCAGACCGACGCTGCAAAAACTGACGGCGGTGGATCTGGGCGGCATCAAGTATTACTGGTTCACCGACGGCGAAGTCTCCGGCACGCCCGCGCGCATCGCCCACACCGGGTACACCGGCGAGGACGGTTTCGAGATCTACGTGCCGCCTTCAGAGGCCGTGCGGATGTGGAACCTTGTGATGGAAGCGGGCGCCGAATTCGGTATCAAACCCTGCGGGCTGGGTGCGCGCAATACCCTGCGCCTGGAGGCCAAGATGGCGCTCTACGGCCACGAAATCGACGCCTCCATCTCGCCGCTTGAAGCCGACCTCGGCTGGATCGTCAAACTCGATAAAGGCGATTTCGTGGGACGCGACGCGCTGCTCAGACAGAAGCAGAGCGGCCTCCGCCGCAAGCTGATCGGCTTCGAAATGCGCGGCCGCGGAATCGGCCGCGATGGCTATGAAGTCTTCCTCAACGGCGCCGCCGGTGGTTGGGTCACCAGTGGCGGCCCTTCGCCCACCCTCAACAAGAACATCGGATTGTGTTACCTTCCGGCAGAGCAGTCGGTTCCTGGAACGAACATTCAAATAATGATCCGCAACCAACCCGTGGATGCGGTGACGGTGGAAACCCCGTTCTACAAACGAGCGAAATAAATCATGTATCCAGAAAACTTCCGGTATACCAAAGAACACGAATGGGTGCTCGCCGATGGCGACGCCGCCACCGTCGGCATCACCGACCATGCGCAGCAGGAACTGGGCGACATCGTCTACGTCGACTTGCCCAAAGTGGGCACCCGGGTCGACGCGGGGAAATCGCTCGGCTCCGTGGAGAGCGTCAAGGCCGTCTCCGACATTTACTCGCCGGTTAGCGGGGAGATCACCGAGATCAACGAATCCCTGGCCGATGCCCCGGAGAAGCTCAACACCGATCCCCACGGCGCCGCCTGGCTGGTGAAGATCCGCCTCAGCAACCCCGAAGAGATCCAGCACCTGATGACGGCTGCCGCCTATCAAGACTACATAGGAGCCGAAAAGTAGTTGCGTTATCTTCCGAAATCCGAATCCGAGCGCCGCGCCATGCTGGACGCTTGTGGCGTGAGTTCGCCTGAAGAGTTGTTCGCCCACCTGCCCGAAGCGGTGCGGCTCAACCGGCCTCTCAACCTGGCGCCGGGCATCTCCGAATACGACATCGTCCAGTACTTCCGCGACCGCGCGGACCAGTGCGCCACCGGCTACGCCAGCTTCCTCGGCGCCGGCGTGTACAACCATTTCCGTCCCGTGCTGGTGGACACTGTAGTCTCGCGCGGCGAGTTCCTCACCTCTTACACGCCCTACCAGGCCGAGATCGCGCAGGGCACGCTCACCACCATCTTCGAATTTCAGACCATGATCTGCCAGCTCACCGGCATGGACGTGGCCAACGCGTCCATGTACGATGGCTCCACGGCCGTGCCCGAGGCCGCCATGATGGCGGTGCGCGCCACCGGCAAGGGCCGCGTGCTCGTCGCCAAAAGCGTCCACCCCGAGTACCGCGAGGTGCTCGCCACCTACGCCAAAAATCAAGGCATGCCGGTCGCCGAGTTCGGCTATGGGGCCGAAACCGGCAACCTCGATCTGGAAGACCTGGAACGCCAGATGGACCCCCTCACCGGCGCGGTCATCATCCAGACGCCGAATTTCTTCGGCATCGTGGAGCAGGTGAAGGCGGCGGCGGAGATCGCCCACCGTCACGGCGCGCTGCTGGTCGTGGTATTCACCGAAGCCGTCTCCCTCGGCCTGCTGGCTCCGCCCGCGGATGCCGATATCGTCGCCGGCGAGCTGCAATCTTTCGCCATCTCCCCGAGCTACGGCGGACCCTACGCCGGCATCATCGCCACCCGCGAGAAATATATCCGCCAGATGCCCGGACGCCTGGTCGGCCAGACCACCGATTCGCGCGGCCATCGCGCCTTCTGCCTGACGCTCTCCACCCGCGAGCAGCACATCCGCCGCGAGAAGGCGACCTCCAACATCTGCACCAACCAGGCGCTCATCGCCCTCATGGCCACGGTCTTCATGACGGTCTACGGCAAGCAGGGCCTGCGCGAACTGGCCCAACAGAACCTGGCCAAGGCGCACTACCTGGCATCTAAATTGAAGCCGCGCTTCAGCGGAAAATTCTTCAACGAATTCGTCGTGCGGGCCGAAGGCAAATCGCCCGAGGAGATCAACAAAGCGTTGCTCAAGAAAAAGATTATCGGCGGCCTGCCCTTGGGCCGCTTCTACCCCGAGCTGGCCGATTCCCTTCTGCTCTGTGCCACCGAGATGACGAAACGAAAAGATATGGACGCGCTCGTGGAGGTGCAGGCATGATCAAAAAGGTCACCCAACACCTCTCGCAAAATGAAGCGCTCCTCTTCGAGCGCAGCTCTCCCGGCAAAAAAGCCTACCAACTCCCCGAGCTCGACGTGCCCGCGGTGGACGCCGTCGAAGCCCTCGGCGCAGAGAACGTGCGCCAGGAAATCGAAGGCTTCCCGGAAGTCAGCGAGGTGGAGGCCATCCGCCACTTCACGCGCCTTTCCACCTGGAACTATGCCATCGATTACGGCATGTATCCGCTGGGCTCCTGCACGATGAAGTACAACCCGCGGATCAACGAAGTGGTGGCGCGCACCGAGGGCCTCGCCTGGGCGCACCCGTATCAGCCCGAGTCGCTCTCGCAAGGCTGCATGGAAGTCATGGCCACCCTCGAAGCGGCCCTCGCCGAGATCTGCGGCATGGACGCGGTGACCCTCCAGCCCGCCGCCGGCGCGCACGGCGAACTCACCGGCATCCTGCTGATTCGCGCCCTGCTCGCCAAACGCGGCAACGCGCGTAAGAAAATTCTCATCCCGGATTCCGCCCACGGCACCAACCCCGCCACCGCGGCCATCGCGGGGTACGCCGTGGAGAACATCAAGTCCAGCGAGACCGGCGGCGTCGATCTCAGTACCCTGGAACAACTGGTCACCGGCGACGTCGCCGCCCTGATGGTGACCAACCCCAACACCCTCGGCGTCTTCGAAAACAACATCGTCCGCGTGGCCGAAATCCTGCACAAGAAAGGCGCCATGCTGTACATGGACGGCGCCAACATGAACGCCCTGGTGGGCATCGCGCGCCCCGGCGATTTCGGCGTCGACGTGATGCACCTCAACCTCCACAAAACCTTCTCC
>JADGNS010000815.1 GCA_017883355.1 Candidatus Solibacter sp. | reverse complement strand
CGGCCTGGTACGCCGGCATGGCCGTCCTGCCGTTCGTCCTGGTCGTTCTGCTCGTGGTCTACGGCTTCCGCGTCTCCCTGGCCGGCCGCCCGCTGCTCAAGCCGGAACCGTAGCCAGCGCCTGTTCCAGATCGGCGATCAGGTCGTCGGTGTGTTCCAGACCGATCGAGAGCCGCAGCAGATTCTGCGGCGTCCGCGTCGCCGGACCCTCGATGCTGGCCCGGTGCTCGATCAGGCTGTGCGCTCCCCCCAGGCTGGTCGCCCGAATGAACAGCTTGCACTGCGCCGCCACACCCAGCGCGGCTTCGCGCGATCCCTTCACCTGGAAGGACAGCATGCCGCCGAACGCCGACATCTGGCGCGCCGCCACTTTGTGCCCTGGATGTTCGCTCAGCCCCGGATAGTGCACCGTTTCCACCGCGCGCTGTTCCTTGAGAAACTGCGCCACCCGCATGGCGTTCTCCGATTGCGCCCGCACCCGCCACGGAAGCGTGTTGATGCCGCGCAGCGTCAGCCAGCAATCGAATGGCGACGGCACGCTGCCGCCGTAGCGCTGCGCCTTGCGCGCCCGCTCGAACAGGTAGTTCTCATGCCGCGTGATCAGCGCCCCGCCCAGCACGTCGCTGTGGCCGCCGATGTACTTCGTCGTGGAGTGCGCCACCATGTCGATGCCGCAATCCAGCGGCTGTTGCAGTACCGGCGTGGCGAACGTGCCGTCGCAGACCGTCAGGATGTTGGGCCCGCTCAACCGCGCCAGCGCCGCGATCGACGTCAGGTCCGTGACCTTCATCAGCGGATTGGAGGGCGTCTCGATCCACACCAGGCGCGTATTGGGGCGCAGGGCGGCATGGAAATCGTCGATGTTGGTCATATCGACGTAGCTGGTCTCGATGCCCGACTTGCCGAAGAGCTCGCCGATTACTTTGCGCAGCCCCCAGTACACGTCGTCCGGTGCCACGATGTGGTCGCCCGGCTCCAGGCCCTGCACCAGCGCCGTGGCCACTGCCAGCCCGGAGGAGAAGCAGATGGCGTGATTGCCCCCTTCCAGCGAGGCGAGGCATTCTTCCAGCGCGTGCCGGTTCGGATTGTCCTCGCGCGTGTAACTGTACCCGCGGGGATATTCGCCCTCCGCACTGCGTTCGAAGGTGGTCGATAGGTGGATCGGCGGCGTCACCGCTCCGGTGGCTGGGTCGATGTGGCGGCCCGCATGGACCGCCCGGGTCTCAATCTTCATTACTGTTTAGTGTAGCGTCACCGGGCTTGGGCGCCGCGGTAGAACGAAACGATCAGCACGAAGAACACCAGAAGGCCGCCCGCGATGTAGGAGTACGGCGCGTAGAAGTCCATCGCCGATACCCCACCGCCAAGGGCGCCCCACGCCTGATCGCGCAGCTTGGGTGAGATCATGAGGAATATTCCCCCCAGGCCGAACATGGAAGCCGCGCGCAACATAAATTCCATTATCCACGTCCCAGCGCCGGATGGCTGCTTACGAAGGTACTGAATAGGTACCGATAACAGGGATTCCCCGTTGTGTAGAGTAGGCTTCCAGCCTGCCATGACCCCATTCCTGGGGGCATTCTTCAATTTCCTCCCTGCGCGCCGCGCCCCGAGTTCCGTCAACTGGTTCTTGGTGTTCTCTGCGCTTCCTCTGCGTTCTCTGCGTCTCTGCGTTGAGGTTGTCTTCCCGTCTGGTGCCTCAGTTTCCTCCCGTCGTCACCGCCTCCACGGGCAGCGTCACGTGGTTCCAATCCGGCGGCTCCACGCCCAGCAAATGGTGCACGAAGTAATCCTGTAAATAATGCTGCGTGCTCAGCACACCAACTCCATGGTTCTGGCCCGGAATATACAGCATGTCGAAATGCTTGTTGGCCTTCACCAAAGCATCCACTACCTGCAAGGTGGACGCCGGGTCCACGTTGTTATCCATTTCCCCTGCAATCAACAGTACCTTGCCCTGCAGCTTGGACGCGTGGTCCACGTTCGACGAAGCCGCGTACTGCGGGCCCAGCGGCCATCCCATCCACTGCTCGTTCCACCAGATCTTGTCCATGCGGTTGTCGTGGCACCCGCTATTAGTGACCGCCACCTTGTAGAACTCCGCATGAAAGAGCATTCCGCCCATCGCGTTCTGCCCGCCCGCCGAATTCCCGTAAATCCCCACGCGGCCAATGTCGTACGACGGGTACTTCGCCGCCACCGCCTGGTGCCACAGGATGCGATCCGGAAACCCGGCATCGCCCAGGTTCTGGAAGGCGACATCGTGGAACGCCTTCGACCGGTTGCTGGTTCCCATGCCATCGATCTGCACCACGATGAATCCCAGTTCCGCCAGTGCCTGCGTGGGCGAAACCGCGCTGAACGTCTTCGGCACGAACGACCCCTGCGGTCCCGCGTAAATCTGCTCGATAACGGGATACTTCCGCCCCGGGTCGAAATTGGTGGGCCGCACGATCGTCCCCCAGATATCGGTCTTGCCGTCGCGGCCCTTCGCCACGAATACTTCCGGCGGCCGTATGCCGGCGGCGGCGAGCGCCGTGGCGTCGCCTTTTTCCAGATCCATCACCGGCGTCCGGACGTCCACGCGGCGCAGTTGCGACACCGGCGGCAGGTCCACGCGCGACCACGTATCGACGTAGTAAAAATGGCTGGCGGAGAACGTCAGCGTGTGGTTGCCGTCGGCCTCCGTGAGCTTGGTCAAGCCAGTGCCATCGAAGTTGATCCGGTAATAGTGGGTGAAGTAAGGATCCTGGCCGGCGTTCATACCCCCCGCCTGGAACCAGATCTGCCGCTTGTCTTCGTCCACGCGATCCACCATGCGCACCACCCACTCGCCCTTGGTGATCTGGTTCTTCACCTTGCCGGCGACGCCGTCGTACAGGTACAGATGCTCCCACCCGTCGCGCTCCGAAGCCCACACCATCTCCTTGCCGTCCTTGATGTCGTGGCGGTATCGGCGGCCCCCGGAGAAACCCTCGGCCAGGGTGTTGTAGTAGATGAAGGTCGGGCTCCGTTCGTCGATCAGCGCGCGCGCCTTGCCGGTCTCTACGTCCACTTCGATCACCCGGTAAACCTGGTGGCCGCGTTGATTGTATTCAAACGTGAAGCCGCGGCCATCCTTCCACCACACCGGCGGCGTGAGGTTGTAGGCATTGGGAAAGAGCGCCGGGTCGATCTCCGTCTCCCGCTTCGTGGCCACGTCGAAGAGGGCCGGATACGCGATATCCAGCGCGTCCCCGGGCTTGCGGTAAAGAATCGAAGTGTGTTTCGGCTGAAGCTGGTCCACCGGCGAAGATTCGATGTAGTGAACCTGCCGGTCGTAGCCGGGGCGCGTGTGGTACGCCACCAGCTTCTTCGAATCCGGCGACCAGGCGATGGAGCGGAACGTGTAGTAGTTGCCTTCCGAGCCATCCAGGCTCAGCGCCGTGGGCCGCTGCGCGGAACCCGCCGGCCGCAGGAACACATTGAAGTTCTCGATCAGCGCGTCCCACTGGCCATCGAATGAGCTGCACACCTGGCGTTCCGCGGGAGC
>JADGNS010000814.1 GCA_017883355.1 Candidatus Solibacter sp. | reverse complement strand
TGCGCACCTTCCTGCTTGCCGGATTCGATGTAGCTCATCACTTTGTCGAACTGCGCATCGTCGATTTGTGGTCCCTGTTCGGTATTCGCATCAAAGGGATCGCCGACGGTCCGGCGCCGGGCACGATCCACGCTGCGTTGCACGAACTCGTCGTATGCCTTGCGCTCCACGAACAGCCGCGATCCGGCGCAGCAGCACTGGCCCTGGTTGAAGAACAGGGCGAAGTGGGAGCCCTCAACCGCCTGTTCCATGTCCGCATCGGCGAATACGATGTTCGGGCTCTTGCCGCCCAGCTCGAGCGTCACCCGCTTCAAGTTCGTCTGCGCGGCGGCTTCCATGATCAGGTGGCCCACCTCGGTCGATCCCGTGAATGCGACCTTGTCCACGTCCATGTGGCGGGCGATCGCCTGACCGGCCGTGGGACCATAGCCCGGCAGGATGTTGACCACGCCTTCCGGGAACCCGGCCTCGACGATCAGTTCACCCACGCGCAGGGCCGTCAGCGGGGTCTGCTCGGCGGGCTTGAGCACAACCGTGTTGCCGCAGGCCAGGGCCGGCGCCAGCTTCCATGCCTGCATCAGCAGCGGGAAGTTCCACGGAATTACCTGACCGACGACGCCCACCGGCTCCAGCCGCGTGTAGCAGAAGTAGTTCCCGTTGATCGGGATGGTTCGCCCCTGCACCTTGTCCGCCCAGCCCGCGTAGTAGCGGTAGCAGGCAACCGTCAATGGCAGGTCCGCGGCCAGCGCCATGCGATAAGGTTTCCCGTTGTCCAGGCTTTCCAGTTGGGCCAGTTCGTCGGCGTGCTTCTCGATCAGATCCGCCAGCTTGTTCATCAGCTTTCCGCGCTCGGCGGCCGCCATTTTGCGCCACGGCCCGCGTTCGAATGCATGGCGCGCGGCTGTCACCGCACGGTCCACATCTTCCTTGTCCGCTTCTGCGACGCGGCAGATTTCCTCGCCCGTAGAAGGGTTAATTGTGGCGAAGGTACGGCCCGAAGCCGCCTCGGTCCACCGGTTGTTGATCAAAAGTTTGTTTGCCGTGATCGGGATGGTCCTCTCCGGCGCGTGTGCGGTTGTCGACATGGAAAACTCCTCCCTCCCCGCCCCTCGTAGCTTTGCGGGATACGGCGCTAGTATATACACCGTTACGGTCAAATTCAAGGCCGCGGACGCTGATCGTTCGATTGACTACAATGGGAGAACTAATTCAACCGGAGGAACACGCCATGCGACGCTGTGTACTCTCACTGCTGGTCTTCTGCTGCCTGTTGCCGGCACAGACCAAAAAGGTCATTGCCAACCTGTCTCCCGACATGTTGAAGGAACTGGCGGTTTCCGCTCCCAACGTGAGAATCGTTGCGGCACGCGGGCCTGAGCTTGCGAAGGAAATCGAGGATGCCGACGCGATGGTCGGAGTCACCTTGACGCCTGAGCTATTCAAGCACGCCAGGCAACTGAAGTGGCTTCACATCTCCAGTGCCGGTGTGGAATCCCATGGGCGTCAGATTGGCGTCTTCCCGGAATTGGTGGACAGCAACGTCGTGGTGACCAATGCGAAAAACGTCTATGGCCCGCAGATTGCCGATCATGCGTTCGCGTTCCTGTTGGCGCTCACGCGCAAATTGAATGTGTCGATTCCGCGGCAGCAGCTCGAAGAATGGCCGCCCGGCCGCGACGGGATGTTTGAGCTGAACGGCAAGACCGCGGTCATCATCGGGGTGGGCGGAATCGGCAGCCAGATTGCCCAGCGCGCGCATGGATTCGGCATGAAGGTGATTGGCGTAGACATACGCGACATTCCCACCAGCAACATCATCCAGCGCGTGGTGCCGCCGGACATGTTGAATTCGGTGCTGCCCGAGGCGGACGTCGTTTTCGTCTCGGTGCCGCACACCGCCAAGAGCGAGGGCATGATGGGCGCCCGCCAGTTTGAACTGATGAAGCAGGGGTCGTACTTCATTGCGATGTCGAGAGGCAAGATTTACGACCACCAGGCCTTGGTGAAGGCGCTCGATAGCCGGCGGTTGGCGGGAGTGGGGCTGGACGCGACCGACCCGGAGCCCTTGCCGAAGGGCCATCCTCTGTGGAAGTTCCCCAACGTAATCATTACTCCCCATGTGTCGGGCGGCTCGGACAACCTGGAGGCGCGGTTGACCTACTTGGTCAAAGAGAACATCCGGCGGTTCGGAGCCGGGCTGCCGTTGCTCAATGTGGTCGATAAGAAAGAGGGCTTCTGACGAATTAGTCAGACCAGTTGCGGCACCAGCTCGCCGGCCGGTCCGCGCAGGGCGCAATCCACCAGGTTGGTGAATGGCGTGTCATCGGTGTTGATCTCGATCACCCTGGCGCCGCCCTGCTTCGCATAAGGCACCAGGCTGGCCGCCGGGTAGACCACCGCCGACGTGCCGATCACCAGGAACACCTCGGCCGCCCCGGCCGCGTGCTCGGCTTCCTTCATCATGCCATCGGGGAGCGGCTCGCCGAACCAGACCACGCCGGGACGCGCCAGTCCGCCGCAAGCGCAGTGCGGCGGGATCTTGGGCAGGGGAGCGCGCCGGTCCGGCCAGTTGGCGCCGCACACCGTGCAGCGCATGCGCCAGATATCGCCGTGCAGCTTCAGCATGCGGCCGCTGCCGGCGCGATCGTGCAGGCCGTCCACGTTCTGAGTGATCAGCGTATACTCGCGCTTCCGGATTTCCAGTTGCACCAGCGCCTTGTGCGCCGCGTTGGGCAGCACCTTCGCAATCAGCTCGCGCCGCCAGTTGTACCACTCCCACACCAGGCGGGGATCTTTGACAAAGGCCTCGGGCGTGGCCAGGTCTTCGGCCTTGTAGTCCTTCCAAAGACCGCCGTCGCCGCGGAAGGTGGGGACTCCGCTCTCGGCGGAGATGCCGGCGCCAGTCAACACCGCGACGCGGGTTGCCTGCGCCAGCCATTCACGAGCTTGTTCCAGGTCTGCCAAGCTTATATTTTAGCGATTCAGGAACTTCTCCAGCTTTTGCACCGCCGGCTCGGCCTTCTCCAGGAAACTCTTGGCCTGGACGACGTCCCCGGCGTTGAGCGCCGCTTCCGCGCCATCCAGGTAGGTGCTCATCAGACTGGCCGCTGACTGCATGTCGCCACGCAGACTCAGTCCGCTGGCGGCCTGCGCGCGCTGTAGCGATTGCAGTCCTGTGCGGATGCCGGCGGCGCGCACGTTAACCAACGCGAGATGCTCCCGGACCTGCTGCAGTTCGGCGCGGCTTGGTCCAACGGGGGCCGCCGGCTGTTGAGGCGCGGACTGCTGAGGAGCGGGTTGTTGCGGGGTTGGCGCCGAGGGCTGCTGGGCAACGGGCTGTTGTGCCGCAGGCTGCGATCCCGAGGGGGTCGACTTCGCCACGCCCGGCGGCCGCGAAGGAACGCGCGGGGCGGCGTTCAACGGTGTGGAAACGGGAGCGGCGGTCTGCGGCGACGGCAGCGAAACGGCCGGCTGCTGCGGCTGTGGTTCGGGCTGCGAGGCTGGCTGCGCGGCGACTGGAGCGGGGGGCTCG
>JADGNS010000813.1 GCA_017883355.1 Candidatus Solibacter sp. | reverse complement strand
GCACGGGCCTGACGGGCCGATACGACCTCAAACTCGAATGGTCGGAGGATGACAACCAAACACCGGATGACGACGCGCCGCCGGGCGGGGCCAGGTGGTCCCTCTTCAGCGCAGTACAATATCAGCTCGGTTTAAGGCTGGAGTCGACGAAAGGCCCGGTGGAAGTCCTCGTCATCGACCATGTGGAAAGGGCTTCCGCTAACTGAATCGCAGCTCGGCGTCACCATTCGGATGCTGTTTGTCACCCGGAAAAGTTCGTGGACATAATTCGCACGTCCCTTGGAAGGGTGACCGCCCCCCGGCGTCATCTGGGAAATCAGGGCGGTGCACCGCCACTGAATCATCCTCCGCTCCCGAATAGAAACGGCTCCCGCTCATGGAATCACGCGGAGCTTTTTCCCGTGGGCCAAACGAAGTACGCCAAAATCACGCCGGTCGAGGGTGAACATCACTTCAATCCCTTCACGGTTTGCCAGGTGTACCAGCGATGCATCGGCAAGCTGTATTCGCAAGGCTTCATACTTGGCGAGGATCGCGGCAATGCCGGGGAGATCCGTCTCGCCCAAAGCAACAAGCTCAAAGGGGCGGCCATGGAAAGAAGACAGGAGTTTGCGGATCGCCAGGGGGTATGCACGCAAGAGCCATGCTGCTTCGGTAATCACCGGCCAACAGGTCAATAGCGGGCCCCTGATGCGGTGAAGTTGCTCGACACACGCTTCATGATGCTCGTCGGATTCCAACAGGATGGCCACGATCGGGCCGGTATCTACCAGCACCTGGTCGATCAAGAGCCACCGAATCCGTCAAAGTACTTTGGGTTCGTGCTGAGGTCCCGGGCTGTCCCTTTCACTGCACCAACCAATCCAGCTTTCTTCGCATATTCGTACGCGGTGAGTAAACCCTCCTCCGTAGCGAGCTGCAGTTCCACGGCGCTGCGAACGAGGTCGCTCTCGCGTGTTCCGCTACGTCGAGCAGAGGCCTTAAGCCGCCGGCGCACCTCAGCCGTAAATCGCACGGTAATGCGATGATCTTTCATGTATGCCCGTCTGACATTTTATCAGATCTGTCCGACATCAACAGGTTCTTCCGTGACCGCTTTGCCGCATCATGGCGAGTGAGCCGGGAACGCGGGCGGCCGACGGCATGCCGCGCGACCGCCCGAAGTAGGCGAGATTCTCCTGTACGGTCAGCGGTACCCTGAGGAAGGAGTCCTCACTCGATGATGAAACTCACGGTAATCGGCGTGGCGATCGCAGTCGGACTGGTGGTTGCGTTCGGTCTCTACCTATTCGGGCTCGGACTGCGCAATGTGGGCCGCGCGGCGGCGAGTTCGCGTTGGCCGAGGACCGCGGGGAAGGTGGTGCGTTCCGCCACGCGGGAGCAGCGCGATGCCGACAAGAAATCGGGGGCCGTCTCCGTCATCTATTCGGCCGACACCGTGATTCAATACGAGGTTGGCGGGAAGCAGTACTCGACGAACGTGATTCACTTTGGCCAGACGCTGGGATCGGGTGATGAGTCGGAGGCCGAGTTGCAGCGCCTGCGCTATCCGCTGGACGGCGAGGTCTCGGTATCGTACCACCCCAGCCAGCCTTGGATCGCCGCCGCGCGGCCGGGCCTGCATGCCGAGGCGTTCTGGCTGCCGGGCGCGGGCCTCGCGTTCCTGCTGCCCGCTGCGCTCGCGTTGTTTGTTTTCCTGACCGTCTTCCGCACGGCACCCGGGCAGCAGCGAAACGATGACGAGTTCCAGAAATCGGTCGAGACCGCGATCGAGAACGGACGCCGCGGAATCGCCCCGCCGGACATCCCCTTCCGGCCGCCCAAGGACGCGTCGGATGCGATCGCCCCGGTGGCCGCGGGACTCTTTGCCGCGGTGTTCTGCGGGCTCGGGATTCTGGCGCTGTCGGGCGGAGCGCAACGCCTGTGGCGCGGCGCCGCGAGTGAACACTGGCCGTCAGTCGAAGGCCAGGTGCTGTTCTCCAGGGTGAACGCCTCGGAGACCGAGGACAGCAACCATCGGAGCGCCACGACATTTTCGCCCCAGTTCGTATACACCTACGAAGTCGACGGCGTGAAGCACTTCAACAACCGGCGCCGGTTCGGCCGAATCGAAGGCTCGGCCGAGGACTGGGCGGAGGACATTGCGGCGCATTACAAGGTCGGGAGAGGAGTCCGGGTGTACTATTTCCAGGCCGATCCGGATGTCGCCGTGCTCGAACCCGGCAACAACTCCGAAGGGCTGTGGCTGCCGGGCGTAGGGTTGGTGGCGCTGCTGTTCGGGTTGGCGACCCTGATCTGGATCGTGCCCGCGGTCGCCAAGTAACGGGGCTGCCAGGGCCGCGCTTCCCGGAGGCGCGTTCCCGTTACTAATCCAGTCGGACGGCGCTCGCAGGTGCCCTGTTTCCGAGTGGCGCGTGACACGCTCTGAGCGGCCGCGCCCGGTGACCGGTCGGCACCACATGGCCATGTATCCTCGAAACGGCGCCGAACTTCAACAGGATGTGGCTTTCGATATCGAGGGCAAGAGTCCGGCTGTCGTATCAGTTTTCGGAAGGCCTCTCTATATGGTCGATCACCAACACGTCCACGGGACCCTTGGCCGGCACCAGTTTTAAGCCGAGTTGTTCCTGAATGGCTTGAAATATGCCGGGAGCGTCTGGCGAACTAACGGCAGCGGGCGAGCCGGGATCAGTCGTGGCTGGTCGAGGCGCCGCGGAATCGTCGGGCGAAAACTTGAGGCGTATCGCGAAGTAATTCGTAATGCCGGTCTTGTCGATAACGGGACGATCCAGGATAAGGCCCAGCAAGCCGGCGAGCATCGAGAGCGTGCCACCCTCGAAGTTAACCGAGCTCGGAGACACGAGGTTCCTACAATAGTGCTGGCCGGAGGCCAGCGGGGGCAAGGGATGACCTACAAGCACGGGTGTGCAGCTTCCATCCTGTAACGGTTTCAACTTTGGAGAGCCTTTGCCCAACGCGAGTTCATAAACAGGTCCTTGCCTGGTCTGGCGATGGATCCTCAACTTGAACCTGTCCGCAAGAATTGCCTGCATCATGGGGCCTAGCATCATCTGGATGCTCGGGTGACCGTCCGATTTGGCGTCGATTTCGAACGTTTCCGAATGGATCCAATCCGGGCCGCCCTCGATGGGGATGATTTTCGCGGAAGTCAAGTGGCCGTCTGCATACCTGTTATACGCTTGCTGAATCAGCCCGGTGTTATCGACATCGGCCAGATGCGCACAGCCGATGCTCAGCCTTCCCGGCGATGAGTTGCCGCCAACGACGAATTCCGCGCCGGCGCCGGGCTTACATGGCTTGATCGAGACGACATCGAATTTGGGCGTGGCTGGCGACGACACGGGTTGAGCTTGCAACAAGACACTGGATAGCGCAGCCATTAAGAGCGTAGCCTTCATATCAATCTCCCCTCGAACTCCGGAGGCCCGCGCGGACCACCATTTCGAACGGAACCAACTCGTCGGCGGTCAGGTAGCCGTCATGGTTGCGATCGAGCTTCTGCAGCGCCGCGGC
>JADGNS010000812.1 GCA_017883355.1 Candidatus Solibacter sp. | reverse complement strand
CACCGAGGACGAGACCTACACGGGCCGCGGCGCCACGCAGGACGACGGCCGCCTGGTGATCCTGCTCACCAACGGCGCCCGGGAAATGCGCATGAGCGGTACTCTGGCCAAAATGAAAGTGGAGTAAGCGTGGGGCAGGGTTCGCTGCGTGCTAACTTGAGGGCGATCCGCTAACTAGTTTCTGTCGCGAAACTACCCTCCGGTGGCCAAGCAAACCCCTCCCTTACGGTCGGGGCTCCGATGGTTTCGTTGAAACTACAAGACCTGGGTTTCCGGTGCGACCTCTACAGGAAAGTTTACAGAATTTGCGATAAAGCAAAAGCGATGAGCCTCGTTGTGAAGAGCGACGGCTTTCGCGCGGTCACTGCCGGCGCGGATCTTGACTGTCGGTTTCAGTCGCACTCCGACGAAGGCGCCGGAGCCGTCATCGCCTTCGCGCATGATTCCAGAGGCCGTGTCCTCGTAGCTGAGGACGTTGACCTGGTTCACGGAACACAGGTGCAGATACCAAAGCATGTGGCAGGAGGACAGGCTCGCCACCAGAAGGTCTTCCGGACTGTACCGGCCTGGATCGCCGCGAAAACTGGGATCGCTTGAGCCGTCAATCTGACGTTTCTCCCCGGACGTGATGACGTGGTCGCGGCGATAACCATGGTAGCTCTCGGTGCCCTTGCCGTCGTTGCCGGTCCACTGGACTCGAATCTGATATTGGTGTTGCCTCACCTATTTCTCCTCTCATTCAGGCTCTCTCGGATCCACGCTTCGGAAACCTCCCGTCCCTTAGCGATGTCGTCCACGACCAGGATCAACTGGTGGTCGTGGTCGCTGTAAAGGACCTCGATGTTGACACCCGCTTCGGCCATCCGGCGCGAAATCCTGCCGAGTTGGCCCGGTTCGGCCTGGTTCAACCGTTGGACGAGCACGTCCCTCGCTTCCAGAACCCGAATTCCCGCCGCTACGAGCGCCCTGCGGGCGGCGGACCCATCCACGAATAGAAAGTGCCCCACTCCGTGTCCGCTTACAACGAACGCACCTCCACCCTCGATGCTCACGCCGGCTCGGCCCAGGGCATCGCCCATCTCTGCCAGTGCGCCGGGCCGGTTTTCGAGCGCGATCGTCAGATCTGTCATCTTCCCCCCTTAGGACTGTGCTTGCTCCTGCGCTCCCTTGAACTATTTTGGGCGTTCGCTCTCCAGGATTAGTTCAGCTAACATCGAAGTATGGATGTAACTGGCCGATTGTCGAAGGCCGCCGGTTTGATCGGACACCCATCCCGCGCGGCCATGTTGTGGACCTTGATGGGGGGCGAGTCGAGACCTGCGAGCGGACTGGCTCTGGTTGCGAATGTCTCTCCTCAGACGGCAAGCAATCACCTGCGCCTTCTCCGCGATGCCGGATTCCTAAAGGTTTCCGTGGTCGGCCGCAACAGGTTGTACAGTCTGGGCGGGCCGCACGTCGCCGCAGCTATGGAAGCCCTGGCCGGCGCAATTCAAAGGCTTCCGTCTTCCGGTGGCGCGGCGCACGAGCAGACGCCGGAACTCGTTTTCGCCCGCACATGCTACGACCACCTGGCCGGCGAACTGGGCGTGGCAATGATGAACGGGCTGCGATGCAGCGGGTATCTGAGAGAACAGGGAGAGGACTTCCGGCTGACGAGGGAAGGGGATCGTTTTTTGCGTGCGGCGGGAATCGACATTGCCGGTGCAGCAGCGGGACGACGGCGCTTCGCTTACGCGTGCCTGGATTGGACACACCGCGTACCTCATCTTGGTGGAGCGCTTGGTGCGGCGATCTTGGATTGGCTGTTACGGTCAGGAGCCGTCGTTCGACTGAAGACGGGTCGAGGCGTTCGGCTGACTGACGTTGGACGCCGGCAGATGCAGCGCGTTTTCGGGATCAGCCTGTCTCTCGGCGGCAGGGCACTGGCGAGCCGGAGCCGATCCGCCGCAGTGTTGGGAGAATGAGACGGTGGGTGGGGCCTGTGAGTTGACAGGCGAAAGCGCCTGTCCCATGTTGATGCGCGTAAAATAGGATTCAGGTAATGGCGAAGCGTCTGTACATGCTGGCGCTTTTCGCCGCCTGTGCGGTGGCGCAGACGGTGGAGGGCAGTGTGTTCGACGCGGCGACGGGCGTTGGCGCCGGCGGCGTCAAGGTGGAGCTGCTCAAGGGAGCGACGGCATTTTACGAAACTACCACCGATGGCGGGGGCCGCTTTCGCTTCGACAACGTCAAAGAGGGCGATTACGCGGCCCGCTACCAGTCGCCCGATTATTGGCTGACGGCCGGCCCTTCGGATTACAAGGTGTTTCATGTGGCCGCGGAAAGCCCGTTGAAGCTGGAGGCGCGGCTGATGCCGTGGTCCAGGATCTCCGGACGCGTGGTGGATGGCCGGGGCAACGGCGTGGCCAATGCGCGCCTGGAACTGACCGGGGCTGGGATGGTGGTCAATGGGCGCACCTATCTGCGAACTTCCTGGGGCGGCGGTGGCGGCGGGCAGTTGAGTCAGCCCCCTATGGAAATGACGTTCATGGGGAACACCGGCGACCATGGAAAGTTCGAGGTGCAACTAATGCCCGGCACTTATGGACTCTCCGTGGTTGCGCCGCCGGACTTGAAGCCGCCCGAACCGGAGAAGGACGGTCCCGTGATGGCCTGGAAGCGGACCTATTACCCCGGCGTGACACTTGCGGAAGGGGCATCGAAGATCGTGGTGTTGCCCGGCGAGATTTCGGATGTCGAACTGAAGCTGCTGGCGGCGCCGGCGCACGCCGTTCGTGGAGTGTTGGTCTACCCCGATGGCACGCCTGCGCCGAAGGTGCCGATTGCTCTGGGAGAAGGGCCGCGCTCCGCTTCGGTGGAATCGAAGCCCGACGGCACATTCGAGTTTCCCGCCGTGGCGGAAGGCGAATGGCGCTTCCTGGCCGAGACGCAGAGGGGCTCCGTGAAGCTGCGAGCGGCGGAATGGATTGAAGTCACACGGCACGATCTGGAGAACCTCAAACTCCGCCTCGTCCCGCCGTTAACGGTGCGGGGCACAGTGGTCATGGAAGCGCCGAAAGACGGGCCGGCGCCGAGGGCGGGCCCGTTCATCCTTTCCCTACGCGGAGGCCGCACGCGCAGCCCGGGCGATCTGGGGTTGATCGGAGGTGTGATGGCCAACCCGGATGCCAAGGGCGATTTCGTCATCCAGGATGCCTACCCTGGCGTGTACCGGCTCGCGCCGCCGATGCAACCGCCCCCGCCGCCCTATTACCTGGACGAGGTCCGGGTTGGCAACGCCGATCTGACCATGGAAGAAGTGGAGATTGCCTCCGATGCCGCGATCCGCGTGGTGTACAAGACCGACGGCGGCTCGGTGAGTGGCAGGGCGGAGAACTGCGCCTCGGGCGGAGTGGTGTTGGTTCCCAGCGACCCAGCGCTGCGGCGGCCGGGATTCTCCAAGTCCGGACCCTGCGATTCCAGCGGCCACTACGAAGTTCGCGCGGTGCGCCCCGGAGAGTATTACGCGGTGGCGTTGGCGGGGAACGGTCCGGTG
>JADGNS010000811.1 GCA_017883355.1 Candidatus Solibacter sp. | reverse complement strand
GCGCATCACGCGTTATCCCCATATCAGCGAGCCGCAGTTTTTCGGCTGCGTCTCCGCGTTTGTGGATTCGCTCTCCGGCGAACTCAATGCGGCCACCATCTCGCTGCGGCGTCTGGCGGGCAGTCGCAAAGGGTCGGCGTTCGCCTATGAGATGACGCTGGACACCCACCGCTACGGCGCGCTGATCGTGCTCGACCGCTGGTCTACGCTGGTGGCGGCTTTCGGCCCGCACCTGGAGATTGGCCGGCGTCCGGACATCGTCGGTCGTGCGGGGGAACGGGTGCGCGCCGCCGAAGAAATCCTGGGCCGCGCCAACCTGCTGCTGGATGCCGCGCAACTCTACGGCGAGGACGTGGTGGAAGCCTGCGCGATGGCGTTCCAGAGTGTGGACGGCGTCTTTGCCGAAGAGCGTGCGGAGGCGGAGCAATCGGGCAAGCTCGGCCCGATGCTGCCCGAAGAGTACAAAGACGCGCGCCGCATTTTCCTGGAAGATCTGGCCGCGCGATAGGGCGGTTGAATTTCGCTGAACTCCGTTTGACTCCGTAAACTAAACGGTTTACACTGAGAAATGGTCGGCGGCTTCCGGCATAAAGGGCTCGAGGAGATTTACCTAACCGGCAAGACGCGCCGCATAGGCGCCGACCGCATCGGGAAGTGCGTGCGCCTGCTGCAATTGCTGGACGTTGCTGGGCGGCCAGAGGACATGAACATCGCAGGCCTTCATTTTCACGGCCTGCAAGGCAGCCCGAAACGCTGGTCGGTGCGCGTGACAGGGAATTACCGCGTCACTTTTGGCTGGTCAGGCGAAAACGCCTTGGATATCGATTTGGAAGACTACCACTAAGAGGAGGGAATTGTGGAGCGAAAGAACGGCCTGCCGCCCGTCCACCCGGGCGAGTTTATCAAGGAGGACATCCTGCCCTCCGTCGGCCTGTCCGTGACAGCCGCGGCGAAATCTCTGGGAGTGTCCCGCCAGATGCTTCACGATATTCTGGCGGAGCGCAAGCCCCTATCCGTCGTCATGTGCCTGAAGCTGTCCCGCCTGTTTGGCGGCTCGCCGGAAGTATGGATGCGGTTGCAGGAAGCCTACGACCTGAAGAAGGCCGGGCAAAACAAGAAGATCATGGCACGGGTAGCGCGCATCGTGCCCATCAAACCGGCCGCGGACGCTTGGTCCTGGAGGTAGGCCCCCACCTGCGCCGGCACGCCGGGTGCGAGGTTTTCGCTGCACGTCGGTTGAACCCTTCCCCGCCAACGTGTGACAATACGGGCGTTCCCCCATATGGCAGATCTCAAGGCACTGATTCGCGAGGTACCCGGCTTTCCCAAGCCCGGCATCCTCTTCTACGACATCACCACGCTGCTCAAGGACAAGACCGGCTTGCGCGGCGTCATCGACGGGTTGAAGGACCACTACCGCGATACGCAGGTGGATGTGGTGCTGGGCATCGAGGCGCGCGGATTCATCTTCGCGCCGGCTCTGGCGTACGCGTTGGGTGCGGGCTTCGTGCCGGTGCGCAAGCCCAGGAAATTGCCCGCGGAAGTCGTGAGGGTGACCTACGATCTGGAGTACGGAACGGACACGCTGGAGATGCACAAGGACGCGGTGCGCCCCGGCGACCGTGTGCTCATCGTGGACGACCTGCTGGCCACCGGCGGCACGGCGGCGGCGGCGGCGCGCATGGTGCGGGACGCCGGAGGCGTGGTGGTGGGACTGGGTTTCGTCGTGGAATTGACTTTTCTCGGCGGGCGCGGGCGCTTGAGCGGGTACGACGTCTTCTCGCTGCTCGCATACGACAAATGAGTCGGACGCGCCAGGCGCGGGTGCGCGCGCTGGCCAAAATCAATCTCGATCTGCGGGTGCTCGGCAAACGGCCCGATGGTTTCCACGAACTGCGCACCGTGTTCCAGACCATCTCGCTCGCCGACACGCTGGAGATCGCCTACACGCCGGCACCGAAGACCACCATCACGCTGGCGGACCCTCTGCGGATCGCCGATAACCTGGTGGTGCGCGCGGCGCGGCTGGCGATGGAGGCGATGCGCGCCACCGGGCGAATCGAGATGCGGCTGACCAAGCGGATCCCCATGGGCGCCGGGTTGGGCGGTGGATCGAGCGATGCGGCAGCGGTGCTTTTGGCACTGCCGGCGCTGGTGGGTCGGGCATTGGCGGGTCGGGCCGGGGATCTGCCGAAATTGTGTGCCATCGCAGAGCAATTGGGCAGCGACGTGCCGTTCTTCTTGCTGGGCGGAACGGCGGTGGGTATCGGGCGCGGAAGCGAGCTGTTTCCGCTGCCCGACGCACCGCCCCAACGGGGCATTCTGGTGGCTCCGGGCATCCATGTGAACACGGCGCAGGCCTACCGCGACCTGAGCCCCCGTTTGACAACCGAATTGCAACAAAATAAAATATTTAGTTTCCAGTCGGTTACGTGGGATACGGGTAGTCTGGCTTCCGCCCGCAACGATTTTGAAAGCGTGGTCTTCGAGCAGCACCGGAAGCTGGCTACTCTCAAGAAGCGATTGGTGCGGGCGGGTGCCACCGTGGCCCTGATGACGGGAAGCGGCAGCGCCCTGTTTGGGTTGTTTCCAGACTGTAACGGGATTTTTCGCGCAACGGAGTTGTTGGGGAAAGTACAGACGTTTCCAATTTCGCTGGTCAGCCGCGCGCGGTATCGCGCGCTGTGGCGGCGGGCACTGAAAGAGCATACGACGCCAGGATTATGGCCGCTTCAAAGCCGGTACTCAGGATGAATCACGACCGCGACCGCGACCGCCTCAAGGTATTCGCCGGTAACGCGAACCCCGCGTTGGCGCAGGAGATTTGCCAGGCGCTCGATATCGCGCAGAGCCAGGCCTTGGTGAAGATGTTCTCCGACGGGGAAATCTACCTGCAACTCCAGGAAAATGTGCGCGGAGAAGACGTCTTTGTGATCCAGCCCACCTGTACCCCGGTGGATCGCAACCTGATGGAGCTGCTGCTGATGATCGACGCGCTCAAGCGCAGCTCAGCACAGCGCATCACAGCAGTGTTACCCTATTATGGGTACGCCAGGCAGGATCGCAAGGATAAACCCCGAGTTCCGATTTCGGCGAAGCTGATCGCAGCGCTGCTGGAAACGGCGGGGGCCAACCGGGTTCTGACCCTCGATTTGCACGCCGCGCAGATTCAGGGGTTCTTCGATATCCCGGTGGATCACTTGTTCGCCATGCCGGTGATGATCGACTACTTCCGCTCGCAGGATATTCCCGATTTGACGGTGGTATCGCCGGACGCGGGCGGTGTGGAGCGTGCGCGGGCGTTCGCCAAGAGGTTGGGCGCGCCGCTGGCAATTATCGATAAGCGGCGGGAGGAAGCCAACGTCGCCGAAGTCATGAACGTGGTGGGCTACGTAAAAGGGCGGAACTGCCTGCTGGTGGACGATCTGATCGACACCGCGGGCACGCTGGTGAAAGGCGCGGAGGCTTTGCTCGAAAAAGGGGCGGCCAGTGTTTCGGCCTGCGCCACGCACGCGGTGCTTTCGGGACCCGCGGTG
>JADGNS010000810.1 GCA_017883355.1 Candidatus Solibacter sp. | reverse complement strand
AGCGCTCGCCCGGCCGCCCCAGATTACCCTGGGTGGCCGAAAGGTCGCCGGCAAGCTGACGCTCGTCGTTGGAAAAGACCGCCGCCAGCGTGGCGCCCGCCACCTCGCGCCAGGCACGCAGATGAACGCCGCCCATGAATCCTAGTCCGAGCATCGCGATTCGCATCGTTTCACGATCTTACCGCGTGGCGCGGGGGACTGCCCCGGGAGGGCGTGGCCGATGGCAGGCGCCATTTTTCCCTTGCGGACCGCCAGGTTCCCGTCCGGCCCCTCTTACGGCGTGAAGCGCTCTTCCTGCGTTCGCACTGCGTTCACGTCTGCCTCGCTGAACGGCATCGCGTGATAGGCGTTGGTCAGCCAGCGGCCCAGCATGCTGGCGTAAGCCGGGCTCCCCAGTGCTCCGCTCTGGCCTCCCGGAATGATCTCCGACGCGCGAATCGAACCGGGCGACATCTCCCCGAGGAAACGGCGCGAAGGCCCACTGCTGAACATGAAGTCGCTGGGACTCTGCACCCGTACCCTGTGGTTGGAAGCGTCGGGCACGGAGAACCCGCCAGCCCTCGCCAGGCCCGGCAGGCCGGGCCCCAGATTCTGGAATCCGCCGGCCGTCGGGACGCTGAACGGCGCGCCGAGTGCATGCTGGAACACGATGCGGTGCAGTTTGCCCCACCGGTAATCGTCCAGCTTGGTGGAGCCGGCAAAAGCCGGGGCGAATGCGGTGCTGGCCAGTTGGTCCAGCCCCGCGCGGAGGCTCCGCAGAATCACCAGGTCGCGCGCGGCTTCCGGTGTGGCAACGCCGGCCACCTGGAAGAAGTTCAGTCCGCTCGCGCCGCGTCCGCGATTCGCCGCAAAGTTGTCCAGCAGGTTCCGCAGGCCTACCAGCGCCATATCATCGGGTGGAATGAAGCTGCCCAGTCCCACCCGTTTGAGAGTGGCGTCCAGGGTGGCCTGTACCATCTGCCCCCGCCACACGCTGTAGATGGTGGCCGCCACGCTGTCGCGCGCCTCCTGTTGGGACGCGTCCACCAGGTTCGCCGGATCGTCGCCCGCGTCGTACCCCTGGCGAATTCCGGTCGGCGTGTTGTAGCTCCAGTGCGCCAGCCGGTCCACCGCTTCCACCACCTGTGCGTCCGTTGCCAGCGCCGCCAGCGCGTCGGGAGCCCCGGATGCCGTCGCATTGGCGAAAGCCGTCCGGATGTAGGGCAGGAAGACTTGCGCGTCCAGCATCTGATTGTTGGCCTGAAGCCTCGCCAGCACGTCGTAAGTCACCTTGATGTTGCTGCGATCCATCTCCCACATCAGTCCGGTGAGTTGTCCGGCGCGGAAGCCGCGGTCGTAGCTGCGGCCCAGGTAGTAGACCCCGCCGCCCGGCCTTCTCGTAGCCAGCGGATCGTTGCTCAGATTGGTACCCATCGGGTCGTTGTTGGCGCTGACAATGTATCCCACCCCGGGATTGATCAACTGCGGCATCTCGGCTGCCGGCAGAATCTCGTACGGGAGCACCTGCCCAGCCTGTGGCGTCTTGGATGCCGGCAGCCATTCGTTCTTGAAATGGTGCGTACCATCGCGGATCAGAAACGGCGGCGTGCCGTCCGCCCGCCCCAGCGTCTGCAGGTCCTCCCGCAGCGGGATCTCGCCGCCCGCGAAATAGGCGATGTTGCCATCCACGTCCGCATACCCGAAATTCTCCGATCCGAAGGTGAAGCTCTGCAAGGCCTTCCGGAAGTCGGTCAGGTTGGCTGCCCGTCCGAAATCCAGGAACGCCTGCAGTTCCCGCGTGGGCCCCCAGCCCGTATACTGGATGCTCAACGCCGTAATGTTGAGCGGGTCGCTGATATCCACCGAGACGATCGGTCCGTTGTTGCGTCTCGGCACCACCAGGGTGAGCCCTCCCGCCAGTGGATTGACGCTGGCGGTCACCAGGTCGTCGGCCACCCCGTTGCCTGGCTGGTTGACCTTGAACACTTGCGGGATTGCCGTGATCGGCTCGATCTTATTCTCGAAGACCGTCCCCACCCCTAGCGTCGCCGGATTCAGAACCACCCGCTCCTGGTAGACGTCCGTGACGTCCATCGGATTGACCGTGGCGCCCCAGCAGATTCGCTGGTTGCAGCCCAGGATCACTCCGGGCGATCCCGCAAAGCTCACGCCCGTGACGTTCATGGGCCCGCGCTGCGGGTCGCTGTCCACCGTGAGATGCAGCTCGTACCATACCGGAGGAGTGGAAAGACTCAGGTGCGGATCGTTGGCCAGCATCGGTTTGCCCGACGCGCTCATGGCGCCGCCCACCAGAATCCAGTTGCTGCCCGCCGGCTCGCCGGCTTCGAGTGTGCCGGCGAACAGATGGGCATTGCGCAGCGTCTCCGCGTAGTCCGCGGCTAGCTTGACGGTTTCGGGTGAGGGGGCGGCGGTCGGGGACTGCGGCGTCTCCGGAGTTACCGCGGCCGCCGTGCGGGGCCGCCGGGACGCTGACGCATTGGCGAGGCTCTTGCTGGAAAACTTCAATGGGGCGAAACCCCGTACTGGCTGGGTCGTGGTCGCCGGGTCGAACGGCGAACTGCGGCGCACGTCCGAGAAAAACAGCGCGGTGCCGTCGAATCCCGCCGCCAGGCCAGCCTGTTGATAGGCGGCCAAGGCAACGGTCAGGTCCAGATCCGAAGTGTCGAACGAGAGTTGAAATGCCAGTACTTTGCCGATGGCTACACTGTCCACCGCCGTCCATGGGGCAATACTGGCCTTGGTCAGTTCCAGCCCCTGGTACTCGGCTGGCAGTTTCGTGCCCGGATCCTGCAGCCACGAATTCACTCCCTGGGCGTAGGCGTCCAGCAGGGCGCGCGTATCCGCCGAATAGGTGGGAAGCGAAGCCTCGGCCGAACGCCGCAGCCCGAAGGTGCGCAACTGCACGTCCGCCGATAGGGCCGCCCTGCCGGCCAGTTCCGCGGAGGTGCCGCTGGCCTGGTGGCGCAAGAGGTCCATCTGGAAAAAACGGTCGCGTGCGTGGGCGTATCCCTGCATCAGCATCGCGTCGTGATCGTTGGCCGCGAAGATGTGGGGGATGGCGTCGGAGTCGGTCACGATCCTGGCAGGCGCCAGGAGGTCTTTGAGCTGAACAGCGTCGGCGGCCGCTACCCTGCCGCTGCCGGCAGGCATGGCGAACCAGATCAGGGCGAGAGCCAGCGCTCCGAGCAGGCTGACGCCGAATCTCATGAGCGTATGCAGGCGGCGGTGGTGATTCATGGATTCCTCCGGAGTTGAAAGTTAGCCTTACCCGGGATTTCCGTTTTTTCCTCCCGGGTTTCCAGCCAGGACTATCATTCAAAACATTTCCAGATAAGAGTCTGCATTATTTCGGTCCCAACATCAAGCCGTCTTAGTAGTTTAAGACCCAATAGTGCTGCAATATTCGACCGCGGTCGACTGCGATACGCAGGGACGCACGATGTCGCAGCAAAGTAGTAATGTCCTATTTGGGCAAAGTAGAAATGTCCTATTGACAGGGTCCAGCCTGGAGGGTGGACGAAGGACAACTGCTGATGACC
>JADGNS010000058.1 GCA_017883355.1 Candidatus Solibacter sp. | reverse complement strand
GAACTTCTCGTTGAGGCGCTTGCGCAGCCGGTCCGTGTACTCGGCGGTGGAGCCGTGCTCTTCGGCTTTCAGCGAAATCAGGATGTCGCCGTCGCTCACGCCGAGCGTCGGGCTGTCGCCGAAGGCGAGGTTGAAGCCGCCGTTGGGGATGCCGATGTTGTCGATGATGTTTTCGATTTCCTTCGGCGGCACCACCTGTCGAATCTCGTTCTCGACTTCGGCGAAGATCTGTTCGGTTTTTTCCAGGCGCGTCCCCGAGGGCGCGCGCGCGTGCAGGCGCATGGCGCCGGAATCCACCGTCGGGAAGAAATCGCGGCCGATCAACGGAGCCAGACACAAGGAGCCGCCGATAAAGAGGAAGAAGCCACCCAGCACCGGCAGCCGATGATCCAGGCACCAGTGCAGCAGCGAACTGTAGGAGGCGCGCATCAATTCGAAGCGCCGGTTGAAGATGTAATGCGCCTTCCAGATCGCGCCCTTGCCGCCTTCTTCGTGCTCGCCGCGCGCGTAGAGCTTGACCTCGGAGCGCAGCATGTAGTGCACCATGGTGGGGATCAGCGTCCGCGAAAGAAAATACGACGCCATCATGGCGAAAACCACCGCCATGGCGAGCGGCGTGAACAGGTACTTGGCTGCGCCAGTCAACAAGAGCACCGGAACGAAGACGATGCAGATGGCCAGCGTGGAAACGAACGCCGGCGCGGCAATCTGCTGCGCGCCATCGAGCACGGCGCGCACCAGCGGTTTCTTCATCGCCATGTTGCGATGCGTGTTTTCGATCTCCACCGTGGCGTCGTCCACCAGGATGCCCACGGCGAGCGCCAGGCCGCCCAGTGTCATCACGTTCGTGGTCTGGCCCAGCAGGTTGAGCAGAATCAGCGAAGTCAGTATCGAAAGCGGAATCGAGATGCAGACAATCACCGTGCTGCGCCAGCTTCCCAGAAACAGCAGGATCATCATGCCGGTGAGCATCGCCGCGGTCACGCCCTCGCGCACCACGCCGTTGATGGCCGCGCGCACGAAGATCGATTGGTCGAGAAGCTGCTTCACCTGGAGGGTAGTCGGCAAGCCGGCCAGGATCTTCGGCAACGCGGCCTTGACACCGTTCACCACCGCCAGTGTGGAGGCCTTGCCGCTCCGCATTACCGTCAACAGCGCGCCCCGCCTGCCGTTGGTTCGCACGATGCTGGTCTGCACCGAATATCCGTCGCGGACCTGCGCCACGTCCTTAAGGTAGACGGTGGCGCCGTTGATCACGCGCAACGGCATGTAGTTCAGCTCGTCCAGATTCCGCGGGCTGGAATTGGTCCGGATCTGGTAATCCTTATCGCCGATTTTGGCGGTGCCGGCGGGGAAGATGAGGTTCTGGTTGCCCAGCGCGGAGGAGACGTCGGAGGCGGAGAGCCCTTTCGCGGTGAGCTGGGCGGGGTCGAGATCCACCATCACCGTGCGGAACTTGCCGCCGTAGGGCAGCGGCACGGCCGCGCCCTGAATGGTGGCGAGCTGCGTGCGGATGAAGTTCTGCCCCATGTCGAACAGTTCCTGTTCGCTCATGGTGTCGCTCTGCAGGCCGAGCTGGATGATGGGTACGCTGGAAGCGTCGTACTTGATGATGCTGGGTGGCGTGGTCCCCGGCGGCAGGGGGCGAAGCAGGGTTTGCGCGATGGCGGTGATCTGCGCCAGCGCCAGTTCCACCTTGGCGTTCGGCTGGAAATAGACCCGGGTGACCGAGACGCCGCTATACGCCTGCGACTCGATGTGCTCGATATCGTTGACGGTGGTGGTCATGGAGCGCTCGAAGTAGGCGACGATGCGCTTTTCCATTTCTTCGGGCGACAGGCCGTTATAGCTCCACACCACGCTGACCACCGGAATATCGATATAGGGGAAGATATCCACCGGCATCGTGATGATGGCGGCGACGCCAAGAATGGCGATGAGGAACGAAACTACGACGAAGGTGTAGGGCCGGCGTAAGGCTAATCGTACAATCCACATGGTCTAGGCGTTAAGCGAGGGGCTAGCTTTAATCATATCCGAACGTCCGCTTTTTGGGATGACGTCCTGGGGGTACGCTCCACTAGCCCTTTCGAGCTATCGTGGAGCGGCCTTTCAGGTTGCAACGTCTGCGTCCTTGCCGTCCTTGCCGGCGTTTCTAGACGTTAAAGCGTCACGACGTTATAATGGCGTCATGGCACAGGGCAAGCGCGCGACCGTGTATTTTGAACCGAGTTTGCACAAAGCTCTCCGCGTAAAGGCGGCCCACACCGACCATAGTGTTTCCGAGTTGGTGAATGCGGCCGTACGGCGGTCGCTCGCCGAAGACGCTGAAGATTTGGCCACTTTTGAGCACCGCGCGAAGGAGCCCGCTTTGTCACTTGAGGCAGTACTGAAGGACATGAAGCGGCGTGGCAAGCTATAGCCTTCTGATCAAGGCCTCGGCGGCCAAAGAGTTGGAAGCTACGCCGAAGAAGGACCGCACACGTCTCGCCGCGAGGATTGGGGGCCTCGCCACCACTCCGCGTCCACCCGGCTCGGAAAAGCTCTCTGGCGAAGAAAAGTATCGCATCCGCCAAGGCGACTACCGCATCCTGTACCTGATCGAAGACGCCAACTCGACAGTCACGATCGTAAAGATCGGCCACCGCCGGGAGGTATACCGGAATTGAGGAAGCCACCGCCGGCTTCAGCGTTCGCTGTCCAGCATCTGCATCTGGGGCGCGGCATATCGGTCGCCCGCCACCGCGGAGGCGGGGATCGCCTCTTCCATGCGCGCCACTTCGGCGGCCGACAGCTCGATCGGAAGGGCGGCCAAGGACTCCGCCAGTTGCGCCAGGGTGCGCGCGCCCATCACCGGAACGATGCTCTCTCCCTTGGCCAGCACCCAGGCAATCGCCAGTTGCGCGGCGCTCACTCCCTTTTCCGCGGCCAGGGCCTCGAGTGTTTCCACCAGGCGCCGGTTGCTCGCCAGGTTCGTCGCCGCGAAGCGCGGAAAGTGGGCGCGAAAATCGCCCGGTCCGGACGGGGTCGAGCCGCTCAGCAGGCCGCGCGAGAGCACGCCGTACGCGGTCACGCCGATGCCCAGTTCGGCGAGCACGGGGAAGATGCGCTCCTCGGGTCCGCGGCTGATCAGCGAATATTCAATCTGCAGGTCGGCGATGGGGTGGACGGCATGCGCGCGGCGGATGGTTTCCGGGCCCACTTCGGAGAGGCCGATGGCGCGGACGTAGCCGGCCTTTACCAGATCGGCGATGGCGCCGATGGTGTCTTCGATGGGGACGGCCGGGTCGCGCCGCGACGGCCGGTAGATATCGATGTAGTCCACGCCCAGCCGATTCAGGCTGTAGGCCAGGAAGTTCTTGACAGCCGCGGGCCGCGCGTCAAAACCGTACCAGCTTCCGTCCGGACCACGCAGGGCGCCGAACTTGACCGAAATCAGCGCCTGTCCGCGGCGGCCCCCGAGCGCCCGGCCGAGGAGCATTTCGTTGTGCCCCATGCCGTAGAAATCGCCGGTGTCGAACAGGGTGATGCCGCTCTCCAGGGCAGCGTGGATGGTGGCGACGCTGGTCTTCTCGTCGGCCGGCCCGTACATCCCGGACATCCCCATGCAGCCGAGCGCCAGCGGAAAGACGGTGGGCCCGGTGGACCCGAGACGGCGAGGAAGGTTCATCATGTGCGCTCCCTTAATTTGTCCAGCAGGTGAAACAGCGCCACGCCGACTACGGCATTCAGCGCGGCCAATATGGTGGTACGCGGCCAGTCGAACGTCATCTGCTGGCCCAGCAGCGCGCGCGACATCACCCAGTACAGGAATTGGTGAAACAGGAAGAAGAAGAACCCCAGCAGCAGGCGGATCAGGTTGTGCTCCACATCCAGGCGCACGCCCACGCTGGCGGCGAAGTATCCCACCAGGGTCTTCACGATGCCGAACATGCCCAACGGATTCTTGGAAAGCGAATCCTGCGCCAGGCCGACCAGGGCGCCCACCATCAGCCCGCTGATCTGATTGCGCCGCATAATGGCGAAATAGACCACTACCAGCAGGGGCATTTCCAGAAAACTCAGGAACGGGAAAAACATGGGGACGTAGACCTGGAACAGGATGGCCACCAGGGGCACGGCCACGAACACCCACTTACGAAACCGGGAAACCTGACCTTCGCGCTGGCTGCTGAGGAGGATCCGCTCGCCCGAGTAAGTCATCAGCGAGGTTGCCCTCCGGGCGGTGTGCCGCCGGACTGATTCAAGCGCCGCACGGCATCGGGAGGATTCTTGGCCGGCGTGCCCGTGGGCGGAGGCGCGTTCTTGGCCGGCGCGGAGGGAGGCGTAGCGGGCGGCGCTCCCGCGAGCGGAGGCGCGTTCTTGGCCGGCGCGGCGGGAGACGTAACGGACGGCGCTCCCGCGGGCGCAGCCGCACCCCTTCCGGCCGGGCCCGCAGGGGACGCCGCCGGGCCCCCGGTTCCGATTTTCGCCGGCGCGGTGGGAGGCGTAGCGGGCGGCGCTCCCGCGGGCGCAGCCGCACCCCTTCCGGCCGGACCCAGAGGAGACCCCGTCTGGCCTGGGGCTCCGGGGTTTGGCAGCCTGGTAAAGTCCATGGGCCTGGCACCCGGCGGGTTTTCGCCGTAGGTGTGCTTCTGTTCCTGGCCGAGCGTCTGATACTGCGCGCGCAAACGGTCGGCCTCGGTCCCCGAAGGCGCCGGCGCCACTGCGTCGGCAGGCTTGCTCTCGTTGCCCGGAGGGGGCGACGCGATGTAGATGGGCTGCATCCCGGACGGCGCGTCCGGAATCCGCTGATGCACGCCCTCGATCAGAATCAGCACATCTTCCAGGCCGCGCGCCATGCCGCTGGGATCCACCAGAATTTCCTTAAAAGGCTGTCCGGGCCGCACTGCCTTGACCACGCCAACGCGGAATCCGCGCGGGAAAATCCGGTCATCGCCCGAGGTGTAGACCAATTCGCCCGGCTCCACCTTCTCCTCAAACGCCACGTAATCCACCTTGCACTGCGGCGTGCCTTGCCCTTTGAGCGTGCCATGCACCTGGTTTTTCTCGGTGACCACGCCGGCGGCGAAATCGGCGTCCGTAATCAGCAGAACCTGGCTCGCCGTGGGGTAAGCCGCGATCACCTTGCCGACGATTCCATCCGGCGTGACCACCGCCATGCCGCGCTGCACGCCCGACACGGTGCCGCGGTCGACGAATACCACTTTCGAATTCGACCCGGCGCCGGTGGCGATGATGGTGGCCGCGACGGTCTTGGACGGGGTGTGTTGCTGGAATACCTGTAGCGCTTTGGCGCGGTCGGAGGTGTTCAGCTCGTTCTTGAGGAAGACGTTCTCCATCTTCATCCGGTCCAGTTCGGCGCGCAGCCGCCGGTTCTCCTGGTTGGTATCGTGCAGCAGGATGTAGTTGTGCAGGAAACCGGTGCCACCGCCGCGCAGCCCTTCGATAATGCGCGCCACCGGGGTCACGGCGGTTACCGTCCAGATGCGGATGAAGCGCACGTCCTGGTCGTTTTTCGCGGAGACCGCAAGCAGCACCAACTGCGCCATGATGACCAGGAGCAGGACAGTGATATTGCGGTACCGGTTGAGCAGCGACTCCACAGGCGCCTTCTTTGACCTTAGTCTATCGAAATCTTGCGCAGCAGACGGAAATCGCTGAGCATGCGGCCGGTGCCGAGCACCACCGATGCCAACGGATCGTCGGCAATCGACACCGGCAAACCGGTCTCTTCCCGAATGCGTTTATCCAGATTCTTGAGCAGCGCGCCGCCGCCGGTGAGCACGATGCCGCGGTCGCTGATATCGGCGCTCAACTCCGGCGGGGTCCGCTCCAGGGCGACGCGGATGGCGTTGATGATGGTGGCGACGCACTCGGCCAGGGCTTCGCGGATTTCGCTGTCGTTGATGGTAATCGTGCGCGGCACGCCTTCAATCAGATTGCGCCCCTTGATTTCCATGGTGAGCGGTTTATCCAGGGGATAGGCCGAGCCGACTTCCATCTTGATGGCTTCGGCGGTGCGCTCGCCGATCAGCAGGTTGTACTTGCGCTTCATGAACTGCATGACGGCGTCGTCCATTTCGTTGCCCGCCACGCGCACACTGCGCGAGTAGACGATGCCGGAAAGCGAGATCACGGCCACGTCGGTGGTGCCGCCGCCGATATCCACCACCATATTGCCGGAGGGTTCGGTGATGGGCAGGCCGGCGCCGATGGCCGCCACCATCGCCTGTTCCACCAGGTGCACTTCGCTCGCCTTGGCGCGATAGGCCGAATCCATGACGGCGCGCTTTTCCACCTGGGTGATTTCGCTGGGCACGCCGATGACGATGCGCGGATGCACCAGCATTTTTCTGCCGTGCGCTTTCTGAATGAAGTAATTCAGCATGCGCTCGGTGACTTTGAAGTCGGCGATGACGCCGTCCTTCATGGGTTTGATGGCGACGATGTTGCCAGGGGTGCGCCCCAGCATCTCCTTCGCCTCCCTGCCAACCGCTTCCACCTCGCCATTATTTTTGTTGATGGCGACGATGGAGGGCTCGTTGACAACGATTCCCTTACCCTTGGCAAAGACCAGCGTATTGGCCGTTCCCAGGTCAATCGCGAGGTCCGAAGAAAACAGACTGAATAAAGAGCGTAAATTCATCGAAATAAAGGTGATTCGCTTCGGAAAGGACGTGCTGCGAAGACCGGAGGCCGGTCCACCTGAATGGTAACACAAGCCAGCGCGGGCTGAACTCCGGGCTGCCTCAGAGGCAGCTCATGCGGATGCCCACCCGCTTGCGCAGGAAATGCGTGCGTTTCTCGGGGGGCAGGGCGAGCAGGCGGCGGATCAGGTCGCGCTCGGCGAGATCACTCTCCTTCTTGAGAGCTTCCAGCCGGGCCTTTCTGCCGGCGCGTGGATTCTTCATACACCTTCTCCAATACTGGAAGCACGGCAAGGTCGCGTGGACGGCCGGCTGCCTTCTTGCTCTTGATGATATCAGCCAGGGCCGCCACGAGAATCCGCGCATCGCCCAAGGGCACTGCCAGGGCGCGTTTAC
Organism: Candidatus Solibacter sp.; assembly: GCA_017883355.1. Taxonomy (GTDB): domain Bacteria; phylum Acidobacteriota; class Terriglobia; order Bryobacterales; family Bryobacteraceae; genus Solibacter. Next base: position 4,185 of record JADGNS010000058.1, on the reverse strand, counting down.
GCAAGCCTTCGAAAGAGCGTATGCCGTCGATTTCGCCAAGGAAGTCGAGTTGCAGGCCGTCTTCGTCGCGCGAGATGCGGAGCATACCGCTCACGGGATAGTGAGGCTTCATGAGCACGGCCTCGAGTTCTCTGGCGATCGCACTCAGCTTGCGGACGTTCGAGGGCGTCCGCCGAAACAGGAAGTCGAAATCGACCGTGGTCACCGGCGCGCCTTGCAGCGCGGCAGCGGCGTTGCCGATCAGCACCGCTTCGAGGCCGTGGCGTTCCAGGAGTTGAGCGATGCGCGCCAGCAGCGGGTAAGCGTCCATAAGCTTCCGCCTACAGTATCACTTCGCCGCGACGAGGGGGGCCAGCACGCGCTCGCCCATGGCGAACTTCAGATCCTCGATGCCCAGGCCGGTGGCGGCGGAGATCTCGAAGAAGGCCAGGCCGCGATCTTTGGCCATTTGGCGGAGGGCATCCACCCGAGTGCGGTCCTGCGCCACGTCCATCTTGGTGGCGAGCACGATCATCGGCTTGGCGGCCAGCGTCTCGCTGTAACTGGCCAGTTCCCGGAGGATGATTTCGAAATCTTCCACCGGGTCGCGGCCGCTCGATTCCGAGACGTCCACCAGATGCGCCAACAGGCGCGTGCGCTCGATGTGGCGGAGGAACTGTATGCCCAGTCCGTGGCCTTCGTGCGCGCCTTCGATAATACCTGGAATGTCGGCCACCACGTAGCTGCGGAACTGCGGCATCTGCACGACGCCGAGGTTCGGTTCCAGGGTGGTGAACGGGTAATCGGCGATCTTCGGACGGGCGGCGGAAATGCGCGAAATCAGCGTGCTCTTGCCGGCGTTGGGAAAGCCCACGAGGCCGACGTCGGCCAGTAGTTTCAATTCCAGCCGCAGACGCTTTTCCTCCCCGGGCTTGCCGGGTTCGTGCTCGGTGGGCGCCTGGTGGACCGGAGTGGCGAAATGCTGATTGCCCCGGCCGCCTTTGCCGCCCTTGGCCACGCGGAACTTTTCGCCTGGAACGGTGAAGTCGTAGATGCGCTCGCCGCTGGCTTCGTCATAGACCACGGTGCCCACGGGCACTTTGACTTCGAGCGATGCGCCCTCGGCTCCGGTGCGCTGGCTGCCTTCGCCGTGACGGCCGCGCTCCGCCTTGTGTTCCGGGTTAAAGCGGAACTGGAGCAGGGTGTTGGCGTGCTCGCTACAGACCATGACGACGTCGCCGCCGCGGCCGCCATCGCCGCCGGAGGGGCCGCCCCGCGGGACGAACTTCTCCCGGCGGAAGGCGAGGCATCCGTTGCCGCCATCGCCGGCCTTCACGAGTATTCTGACTTCGTCAATAAACATAGAAAAGCCGCCGGCGTGCTATGCGGCCGGCGGCCCGTTCGACTTAAAGGAGGGTTATACGGTTGCGCTGGCCTGGATGCTGACGAACTTGCCCATCCGTCCGCGGTCCTTGAACTCCACCACGCCGGTGACCTTGGCGAACAGAGTATCGTCCTTGCCCCAACCGACGTTGGTGCCCGGCTTCAATTTGGTGCCGCGCTGGCGAACGATGATGCTGCCGCCGGGTACCAACTGGCCGCCGAAGACCTTCACGCCCAGCCGCTGCGCATTGGAATCGCGCCCGTTTTTGGAACTGCCTAGACCTTTTTTGTGTGCCATACGTTACCTAGACCACCACTTCGCCAATCTTAATTTCGGTGTAGGATTGACGGTGCCCGATGGTTTTCTTGTACTGTTTCTTGCGCTTGAATTTGAAGACGAGGATTTTGGCTGCGCGGTCGGCGCCGACGATGGTGCCGGTCACTTTGCCGCCGGAGACGAGTTCTCCGCCTTCTTTGAACGATGCCTTGACGGTGAGATCGACTTCGGTGCCGATTTCGCCGGCCAGTTTTTCGATGCGGATGACATCACCGGGTGCTACCCGATACTGCTTTCCGCCTGTCTCGATGATCGCGTGCATGCAAACCTCGTTCTTGGGAGCCGGAACACACGAAGTGTGTCGGAACCGCTGGAGTAAAGAACCAGTGTACTACAAAGGCGCGGATGGTTCAAATCGGGTGCGTCCGGTTGCGTCAGGCTGGTAAAGTACGCATATGCCAGGACTCGCGGTGCTAGCGCTTTTTGCGGCGGCTGTACCCACGGCCGTCGTGCTCCAACCCGTAGCCAACATGTATTCGCGCCCCAGCACGGATGCCGACGTGGTGTCGCAGGCAATCTACGGCGCCAATGTCGGCATCCTGGAAGAGAAAGACGGATGGGCGCACATCCGCACGGCCGACGATTACCTGGGCTGGACGCCGCTCTCGGCTCTGCTGCCCGGCAAACCGTATGCCGCCAGCGGACGCGTGGCCGAAGTGCAGAGCCTGTTTGCGCACATCTATCGTGAGGGTAGCGTCACCCGGCACGCGCCGCTGATCACGGTGCCCTTTGAGAGCAGACTCGAGGTGGTGGCCGAGCCGAAGGAGGACGCCCGCTGGTTCCAGGTGCGCCTGCCCGACGACCATGCGGGTTGGGTGCAGGCGGGGGACGTTTCGGTCGAGCCCAAGCGGCTCAGCATTGCCGAGACGCTGGAGTTTTCCAAGCGCTTCCTGGGCTTGCCCTATACGTGGGGCGGCACGTCGAGTTACGGCTATGATTGTTCCGGCTTCTCGCAGATGCTGGGGCGCCGCCGCGGGGTCACCATGCCGCGCGATGCGCAGCCGCAGGCCGAATGGAGCGGGGTGGGCAGCGTGGATCGGAAAGATCTCGAAGCCGGCGACCTGCTGTATTTCGGCGCGTCGGAGAAGAAGATCACGCACACGGGCATCTACCTGGGAGACGGAAAATTCATCAACGCCACCACGCACCTGACGCCGATGGTGCGCATCGACGACCTGAACGATGCCTATTGGAGCAAACTGCTGGTGGCCGCGAGGAGACTGAAATGAACCGCCGCAAGTTTCTGCAGACCGCATCGGTGGCGCCCGTCGCCGCGACTGCCGCGGGCGGCGTGGCGCTAGCCGCGCCCGCGGGCAACGCCACGCTGACGAGCAAGATCGTGCGGCTCAACCTGCAGCACACCTGGACGACCACCATGTCGTCCAGCCAATACCGCGATACGCTGCACACCACCTATACGCGCGGCGGCATTACCGGACACGGCGAAGGCGCGCCGATTGTGCGCTACCACGAGGATGCGGCGAGCGCGCAGAAGGCGGTGGAGAGCGTGCGCGACCTGCTGCTGACCGCCGACCCGATGCAGTTCGCCAAGATCATGGCCGAGGTCTTCCGGCGCGTGCCGGGCGAGTGGGCGGGCAAGGCGGCGATCGATATCGCGCTGATGGACTGGGTGGGCAAGAAGCTGGGGATTCCGCTGTATTCGTATTTCGGACTCGACCCCAAGGACACGCCGGTGACCACGTTTTCCATCGGCATCGACACGCCGGAGATCACCAAGCAGAAAACCCTGGAAGCGGCGGATTACCCGGTGCTCAAGGTGAAGGTGGGACTGGCCACCGACGAGCCGACCATCGAAGCCGTGCGCTCGGCGACCAAGAAGCCGCTGCGGGTGGATGCCAACGAAGGCTGGAAGGACAAGGAAGAGGCGGTCCGCAAGATCAACTGGCTGGAAAAGATGGGCGTGGAGTTCATCGAGCAGCCGATGCCCGCCGAAATGCTGGAGGAGACGCGGTGGGTACGCGGCAGGGTGCACATCCCGATCATCGCCGACGAAGCCTGCCAGCACGCCAGTGACATTCCGAAGCTGCGGGAATGCTTCGATGGGGTGAATGTGAAGCTGGATAAAAGCGGCGGCATGCTGGAAGCCTACCGCATGCTGCAGATCGCCAAAGCGCTGGGCATGAAAACCATGCTGGGCTGCATGATCTCCAGTTCGGTGACGGTGACGGCGGCGGCGCATCTTTCGCCGCTGGTGGATTTCAGCGACCTGGACGGCAATCTGCTGATCTCTAACGACCCCTTCCACGGGGTGCGGGTGGAGAAGGGGAAGCTGATTCTTCCGAGGGGCCCGGGCCTGGGGCTGACTCCGGCGAAGTAGAAAGACGGCAAGATTGCCGCCCGGTTCCGAGCGGGGGGTGCTGTGCTCGCGGAATCCGCTCCCTGACGGTCGCGGCTCTGACTGGGTAGGTGTGCGGCGTACTATACTTGCGTTTTCATGAGTCACTATCTCGCGATTGATCTGGGCG
>JADGNS010000809.1 GCA_017883355.1 Candidatus Solibacter sp. | reverse complement strand
ATTCGAGTCGGGCAAGTTGGCGTCCAGAACCAAATAGGCCGAGGGTTCCGAATCAGAGTGTGCGGCCTTAAGCATGATATGAAAACCTCCGCCCCTCTCCGGCATTTTGCCGTGGCCGTGCTAATTCTGGTCGGTGCTGGCGAAGCGCGGGCCGCGTCGTCGGACATCCCGCAGCCCGTGACCAGCCATCCCCGCCTTTGGATCACCACCAACGACCTGTCCCGGCTCCGGAGCTGGGCCACACCGACCAACCGGGTCTATCAGGCGCTGCGGCCGGTGCTCACCAGCACGCTGAACAACTACAACACGCAATACTTCCCCGGCGGCGTCCAAAACACCGCCTGGCCGGACTTGGGTGATTCGCAGGGCTATACCGGTCTGATCACCGAGGAAGATGCGTTTGTACTCGCGCTTTTCTCGTTGATTCATTCCAACGCAACACAGCGGGCAGTTTATGCGCAGCAGGCGGCCAACCTGATCCGCGTCGCGATGACCGAAGCAGCGAAAGGCACACTGGCCGGCGCGCCGTTCCGCGATACCGGCTTTGCCACCTACAATCGCGCCAACGCCAGCCTGGAAACCATGCCGTTGGCGGTGGACTGGATTTACAACGCTCTCGGCACCAATGGGCAGCCGGTGTTGAGCGCGGCGGACAAACTGGCGATTCGCAACGGGTTCATTACCTGGGCCGAGCAATGCCGGCACGCCGAGACCGCGGGGGGAGATTCGCCGCCGCCCGACGTGGTGAACGACCCCTCCAGGTTATGCCCGAACCACGCGGCGTATCGCATGGCCGCGAACAATTACTATCTCGGCCACTCACGGATGCTGACTTTGATGTCGCTGGCGGTTGATCCGGTGGACGATCCGCCGCTCAACCCGAGCCTGCCGGTTTCAGCGCCCACTAATTCACTGCGCTCCTATATCTCCATCGCGACAGGCGCCTGGCTCTTCCAGGAATACGCCATGTTCGGCGAAGGCGCGCAGGTGGCGGCGGATTATGGGCTGCCCGGCTATGGCACCAACTTTGGTTGTGCTAATGCCGGCATGCCGCCGGAGGGAATGCTCTACGGCCATGCTTTCGGGTTCCTGCTGAGCCAATTGCTCGCACTGCAGACCGCCGGCTTCGGCGACGCGAGTCTCGTCGGCCCGCAGGGCAAGCTCATCGGAGCGCCCATGTGGGACCGGTTTTGCGATGCGTGGCTGAGCGCGCTCATGCCCGCGCCAACCGTCATCGAAACCTACCTGCCGCTGAAATACCAATTCATGGGTTACGGCGACATCCTGCGCCTCTACATGACGCCGGATTTTTCTGCCATGTATTCCCTGCTCATGATGCTGGACCAGAATACCGGGGTCACCAACCGCATCAGCAAGAACCGCTGGTTCGCCGTTCAGGCGCCCGAGGGCGGCTACAACAACCTGCTTAACCGCATCAGCGTTCCGTGGGGCAATGCCGAGATTAACCAGGGCTCGGTGCTCTACTTTCTGACGCTTGATCCGGCGACTCTCGCGCCGCCGGCCGATCCGCGCCCGGCGCTGCCCATGCTGTTCTACGACGCGTCGCAAAGCACCTTGGTCGGGCAGAGCGATTGGACGACGAACCGTTCCATGCTCCACTGGCGCTGCAGTTGGAATACGATCAACCACCAGAATGCTGACGGCGGGATGTTCCAGTTCTTTCGGAAAGGCGCGTTCCTGACGAAGGAATACAGCGGCTACGACGCCTATGGCTACGGCCAGTCAAGCTGGCTGCACAACACGCTCGCCTTGCAGAACCACTGTCCCGCCGGCACGCCGCAAAACCTGCAGTGGTTTGAAACGCCGCTTTGGGAGACGGGCAGTCAATGGATGCTCGGCGAAGACACCGGCGATCCGCAGACCTACGCCAGCGGCGGCGCGAACTACGTTTTCTCCTACGGCGACCTCACGCCGCTTTACAACCGGCCCTCGCCTTATACGCCCGCGAATGCGGCGCTCGACATCCTGCACGCCAGCCGTTCATTGCTGTGGCTCAAGCCGGACCACATCATCATTTACGACCGCGCCACCTCGCAGACCGCCGGCCTGTTCAAGCGTTTCAACCTTTGTCTGCCCGCCACGCCGACGCCCGTTGGCGGAGGTTCGCTCCTCACGGAAACCCTGCCTGGCGGCCAGCAGCTCTTCATCAATACGCTCTCGCCTACTAATGGCGTTGCCAGCGTTAACCCGCTTACGAATGTCATCAGCAGCGTGGCGGAAGGCGAACCGTGCAATTACCGGCTTACGATCGAAGATACCAATAACCCGACCAACATCCGGTTCCTGCACGTGCTCCAGGGCGCCGATGCCGGAAAGACCGCAGACACCGCTGCCCATTTGTTGAGCACCAGCGGAATTGCCTTTGAAGGAGCATCCGTGCGGGGCGTGGCGGTGATGTTCCCCGTGAATGTTCTAAGCAACAACTTCACCAACCTCGGCTATACGGCCTCGTCTGGGGACACCAATCATTACGTAGCCGGCTTGCGTCCCAACGCTAGCTACGCCGTGACCGTGCAGACCAACTCCGGGTCGATGCAGGTCACCGTAGCACCCGGTCTCGGCGTTACGGCCGACAATGCGGGCTTGCTGAGCTTCGACAGTGCGGGCAAAGCCCTCAACACCTTTGTGCCGCGATGGCTCTCCGCTCAATGGGTGGGCAGCGGCGTCCAACTCACCGGCCTCGGCAGTCCTTTTCTGCCTTACCAGGTGTTGGCCACCACGAACCTCAACGCGCCGAACTGGACTGTCCTCGGCACCGCGACGGCGGATGCCGGCGGCGGCCTGCAATTCCTCTCGCCTCCGCCCATAACTTCCACCGAGCGCTTTTATCGTTTGGCTCGCTGACGATCCAGTACTTCAATTAGTCTGGCCCGCCGCTCCGCCGCTCCCGGCACCAACCGCGATCAACTTCCCTCGCGTCCGGAAGAACAGCGTGCCATCCGCCATTGCCGGCGTCGCCAGACAGGTCTCGTGCAGCTCATTGCATGCTGCGAGCGAGTATTGGTTAGCCGCCGCCAGCACAAAGACGACGCCCTGTTCGCTGGTGAAATAGACATGCCGCCCGTCCGATACGGGTGAGGCGGTGAACCCCTGGCCGCCCGTGCCAAGACGATGGTTAAACTTGACCGCGCCGGTCGCCGCGTCGAAACAGGTTACCGATCCCGCGTCGTTGGACGCGAACAACAGGTCCCCGACGACGATGGGGGTTTGCATGTAATTGCCCCGTTTGGCATGCGCCCAGGCGATGGCGGAGTTGGTCATGCCGGGATCATCCGGCGTGATGTCGCCCGCCGCTTCGGGCCGCACCGCTCGCATCGGGGCAACCATGCCGTGCGCGCTGGTGAAGTAGATCAGCCCATGGGCGAAGACGGGCGTCGGCACTGGAATATCACCCCCGCCCTCGAAATGCCACAAATTCGTGCCGGTCGCGAAGTCATATCCCCCGGTAAAATACCAGCCGTTGACGGCGATTTGCTTCCGGCCCGGGGTTTCCACCACTATAGGGGTGCCCCAGGTCGGC
>JADGNS010000808.1 GCA_017883355.1 Candidatus Solibacter sp. | reverse complement strand
GATCACCATCTGGAGCAGGATAAGCGCCTCACTCCCGAACTGGTCCGGCTCTCCAGCGAAACCGGCTTTCCTCTGGTGGCCACCAACGACTCCCATTACCTGCGCAAGGAGGATGCGCGCGCGCACGAAATCCTGATGTGCATCCAGACCGGCAAGAACTTCAGCGACCCCAACCGCATGCGTTGGAGCACGCCGGATTTCTACCTCAAAACGCGCGACGAGATGATGGAGCTCTTCGGCGAACTGGAGGAGGCCGTCGACCGCACCTGGGAGATTGCCGAGCGCTGCCACGTCAAGCTGGAAAAAGTGGTGGACCCGTTCCCGCGCTTCGATATCCCGGCCGAGCACACCACCGACACCTACTTTGAATACGTGGCGCGCATGGGCTTCGAGAAACGGCGCTCGCGCCTGGAAGCGATGCAGGTCAAGGGTGCTCTGAAACACGACCTGGCCGAGTACGCCGAACGCCTGGATCGCGAAATCAAGATGATCCAGAACATGAAGTTCTCCGGCTACTTCCTGGTGGTCTGGGATTTCATCCGCTACGCCAAGGACATGGGGATTCCGGTGGGCCCGGGCCGGGGCTCGGCGGCAGGCAGCCTGGTCAGCTACGCGATGGAGATCACCGACATCGATCCACTGCAATACGGGCTGCTGTTCGAGCGCTTCCTGAATCCCGAGCGCGTCAGCTTCCCCGACGTCGACGTGGATTTCTGCATGAACCGCCGCGGCGAGGTCATCCAGTACGTCACCCAGAAGTACGGCCGCGAGCAGGTGGCGCAGATCATCACCTTCAATACGCTGGGCGCACGCGCCGCCATAAAGGATGTGGGCCGCGTGCTCGAGGTGCCGTTCGCGGACGTGGAGCGCCTCACCAAAATGGTGCCGGCGACCCTCAATATATCGCTGCAGGAAGCCTTCGACCAGGAGCCCGGTTTCAATGAAGCGGCGAAGAAAGACCCGCGCATCGACGACGTCATGAAGGTCGCGCTGCGCCTGGAAGGCCTGGCGCGCAACTGCTCCGTGCACGCCGCCGGCGTCGTCATCTCGCCGCTGCCGTTGCGCGACCTGGTTCCGTTGTACAAGACGAACCGCGACGAAATTGTCACGCAGTTCGACATGGGCGGCCTGGAAAAACTCCAACTGCTCAAGATGGATTTCCTGGGGTTGACCACGCTTACCCTGATTCAGGACGCGCTACGCCTGATCCAGAAGCGCCACGGCGTCACCATCGTGCCGGAAGATCTTGCGCTGGACGACAAGGGCACGTACGAGGTTTTCTGCAAGGGCTTCACCAGCGGCGTGTTCCAGTTCGAATCCAGCGGCATGCGCGACATCCTGCGCCGCTATCAGCCCAGCCGCCTGGAAGACCTCACGGCGCTCAACGCGCTGTACCGCCCGGGCCCGATTCAGGGCGGCATGGTGGACGACTTCATCGAGCGTAAGTGGGGCCGCAAGGCGGTGGTTTACGACCTGCCCGAGCTGAAGGAGTTGCTCGAAGAGACCTACGGCGTCATCGTCTACCAGGAACAGGTGATGCAGATCTCCAATCGTATCGCCGGCTATTCGCTGGGCGATGCCGATTTGCTGCGCCGCGCCATGGGCAAGAAGAAGATCGAGGAGATGGCCAAGCAGCGCGAGCGCTTCATACAGGGCTCGCTGGAGCGCGGCTTCCCGCAGAAGAAGGTGGAGAAGATCTTCGACCTGATGGAGCAGTTCGCCGGCTACGGCTTCAACAAATCGCACTCGGCCGCCTACGCCTATCTTGCCTTCGTTACCGCCTACCTCAAGGCCCACTATCCGGTGGACTTCATGGCGGCGCTGCTCACTTCGGAAACCGGGAACACGGCCAAGATCGTCCACTACATCAACGAATGCCGGGAAATGAGGATCAGGATTCTCCCGCCTGACGTGAACCACAGCGAGTGGAGCTTCACGCCCGATGGGGAAGCCATCCGCTTCGGCATGGGCGCCATCAAGAACCTGGGCCAATCCGCCGTGGAAGCCATCGGCAAGGCGCGCGCGGAAGTGGGACGCTTCACGTCGCTGCACCAGTTCTGCGAAAAAGTGGATCTGGGTTCTGTCAACCGCCGCATGATCGAAAGCCTGATCAAGGCGGGCGCGATGGATTCCGAGGAGGGCACGCGCAGCCAGAAGTGGGCGGCGGTGGAGGGTGCCATGGAAGCCGGCCAGCGCGCGCAACGCGATCGCGAAAGCGGGCAGGTCGGCCTCTTCGGCGAAGTCATGGATTCCGGTGAAGCGCACGCCATGCCGCTGCCTAAGGTCCCGGACTGGACCGATAAAGAGAAGCTCGCCGGCGAAAAGGAACTGCTCGGCTTCTGGGTCACCGGCCATCCGCTGGACGGCTATATGGATAAGGTGACGGAGCTGGCCAGCCACGACAGTTCCAACCTGGATGGCCTCGCCAAGAACACCGAAGTCGCCATCTGCGGCGTGCTCACCGGCATCACGCGCAAACGCAATCGCGACGGCAAACCGTGGTGCGTGATGCAACTCGAAGACCGCACCGGCAGCATCGAAGCGCTGCTCTTCGCCGCCAACTACGAACGCCTGGCGAGCCAGGTGGTAGAGGACACGGCGGTGATGGTCCGCGGTCTGGTGCTGCCTGAGGAAAACACGACGCCGAAGCTCTCCGTGCAGGATATCGTGGCGCTGGATAACGCGCGCATCGATCTTCCGGGCGTGATCGCCATCCGCGTGTGGATCGGCCGCGACCACGGTGTGGACCGCGCGGCGGCGTTAGAAGAGATCTTCAAGCGCAAGCCCGGACCGACCTCGGTGAGGTTGAGGCTGGAAGCGCCCCGCGATTTCTCCGTCCTGCTGGACGTGCCCGCAAAGGTCCGCCCCGACCGCGAATTCAAGGCGGCGGTGGAACGGATCTGCGGGCCCGCCTGCGTGGAACAAGTGGCGGGGTAAGGCGGGCCCCGACCGCGCTCTACGGCCGGTGGGTCAACAACCCGCCTATGAAATGAAGAACCCGAACCCGAGAATCGAATCGCAGTGCGGACAGGAGTACATGATCTCCTTCTTGATGAAGCCGGAGATTTCCCGTTCCACTCCTTCGGGGACGGAGACCTCGGCGGACTCCCTCTGAGTCTTTTCCAGAGTCACAACCTGTTTGCAGTACGGGCATTTGGGCATGCCGGAATCTTATCATGAGATTTGACGAGGTCGAGGCACCGCAACGCAGTCACTTCTTTGTCAACAGGCCGCGGTCAGACATCCAATCTCGAAACCGCTCAATCCATCCCGCGACGCGCGGCGAATTGGTCGTGCGGATGCCGAATCCATGCCCCACACCGGCAAAGATATGAAGCTCGGCCGGCACGCCGGCGGTCTTCAGCGCCTGATACACGGTCCGAGCTTCGCTCGGATGGACCAGGCGGAGCCTTATCCCCACAATTTAGCGCGCCGCGGCGAGAGCGGCGGTGCTGGAGGGGGTCTGAACAGCTCCGGCTTTCGCGTGCGCATCGTTTGGGTACTGCTCTAGCGCGATGCGGAAGGCGCGCTCGCTCAAGCGC
>JADGNS010000807.1 GCA_017883355.1 Candidatus Solibacter sp. | reverse complement strand
CGCCAGGCCAGCCCCGCCCGGTTGACACGATCACACCGGAACAGGTTCAGCCGCCATTGCGTGCCAGGCGCTGGCGCCCCTTCCGCCAACGACTTCAACGGAATCCGCACCTCGCAGGTCCACAACTTTGCCTTCTTATCCACGCTAACCCGGGATTCAAATCCGCTGCTCCAGCCAAAGTCCTTTCGCGGCAGGTCCAGCAGCACGTCCAAATGCTCGTTGGTCGGTGCGACCTCAAACTCGGCATAATGGCCCGGATTCTGCGGGTCGGCGCCGATGAAGGCTTCCACGACGTCACGATCCCATAGGCTCGCGCCTTCCTTTTCGGGTTCCGCTCGTTGCCGGTCGAACGACGGTGGGAAGACGGTCAGCTTCGTGAAGGGGCAGGCCCACTCCAGGTAAAGGAACCGCGCGGACCACAATGCCCGCACGCTCGTGGCCAGCTCCGGCCGCACCTTCCCATCCCGGCCCTGCTGGTCGATGCAACCCGCCTGTGCTGTCTCCCACAACGGATGACCGCCGCTGCCGTCGATCTCGAAATCCTGGCTTATCCGCCGCGCGTTCAGCACCGGCACCGGCAACGAGCGCACCAGCAGTTGGCGCGCGTTGTCGAAATAGATCTTCCGCAATACCGGAGCGGGAAGCCCGATCGAGCTAATCGTCCAATCGCCCTGGATCGGCGTCATATGCGCCCAGTTACGATCCCGCGACTCGAGCCAGCGCCATTCCTTCGCGAAGAACACCTCCGCGTCGGCGTCGGTTGGCGGTGGTTCCTTGCCGCTGGAACCCAGGATCAGGCGCTCATAAACCTGGAAGTCCGTCCCGAACAGGATCCGGTCCTGGTGTTTGAGGAACAGCCGATGGACCTGGGCCGGGTCGTGCCGTCCCAGTTCGGGGATGCGGGCGGCTAGATCCACCCGCATGTTGGGGCGGCGGTCCAGCGCCTGGTCCACCCACTCTAGTTCTTCGGCGTTATTGCCGAAGTGCACGCAGACAAAGACAGTTCCCGGGTGCCGCGCGATCACGCGGTCGAGGGCCTCGAGCAGCTCCTTCCACACCGGGAACTTGTTGGTGTCGCCAAACCACCAGCTTGGGTGGTCCCGGAGTTCGGCCCAGCGTTCGTTCTGCGCGTTGTACGGCAACCAGAAGGCCTTCGGATCCGCCACGTGGATGGAGACCGGCAGGTCCAACTGTCCGCAGCGCTCCCACATCGGGTCCAGCCGCGGATCGTCCACCTTGAAGAGCCGCCCTTGGCCGTCGCGGAGAAACAAACCCAGTTGCTTGTATTCCTTGATGCCGGCCGCGCCCAATCGGTGCGCCTCCTCCACCTGCTTCACCGCCTGCGCCGCAAAATCCGGCTGGTCCCAGTTCGCATAGTCCAGGTTGGCGTATTGCACGAACCGGCCCGGATACAGGGTGTCGGCCAGCCGCTTGTTCTCCTCGAACTCCGACGGCGCGCCGTCTTTGCCGCGCGTGACCGTGCCGCCGCTCAGGTTCACCGCCAATCCCACTCCCGCGGCGTCCAAAATCCTCACCGCGCGCGCGAGGTGCTGCCTGGTGCTATCAAGGTGCTCGTGCAGGTCGATGGTCCGGTGCTCGGCACGCCATCGGCGGGCGGCATCGACGGCTCCAATCTCGGCGCCGGCGCCGTGGAAACTGACGCCGGCCGCCACCAATGCGATCGTAAACAGATTCTTCATACAATGGTCTCGCTGCGCCAATCACTTCCGCCTATCCAGAGTGCTGGCGGTCCATCAATAAAAAAGGAGGCCCACGTAGAGCCCTTCAGCCGCATTATTCCCCGAAGAACGGGAACAGCTCTTTGAGTTCCTGCGAACTCGGGCTGCGGCCATATTCGCAGACCTCGAAGGCCTCCGCATATTTCACGCTGCCGGCTTTGTCCGCCCCGTAGAAATCGGTCAGCTTGGCCCGGAAGCGCTGGCCCAGGTCTTCATTGCGTTTGGCGAATCCGGCGCGGACCTCGCGTTTGCGTTCCTGTTGTTTCGCAGGATCGGAGGGGATCAGTTCGGCGGAGCCGTTGGCACCGCCTTCGTAGAACTGCGACTCCAGCGTGTCCAGCGCGTCGAGCTTCTTTTCTATTACCGGGTCAATAGAGATCGCAATGTCCGGCTGAAACGGATTGGGCTTTTGAAATCGATCCGGGTAGTAGAGGAACACAGGGTTATGCTTCAGGTAAGGGACGTCCGGGCAAAAGAACGGCACGGTGACCATATAGGCGGCGTCCTGGACCAGGATGCCCGTGTAGCGATGGTCGGGATGGTAGTCATTAGGTCGTGGTCCCATGACAATATCCGCGTTCCATTCGCGGATGAGACGGGTGATGAGCCGCCGGTTTTCAATGGTCGGCAGCAGTTCCCCATCATGGATATCGAGCACCTGCGAGGTCACACCGAGGATCTTGGCGGCTTGCCGCACTTCTTCGGCGCGGCGGAGGGCCAATGGGCCGCCCGCCTCACGCCAGTGGCCAATGTCTCCATTCGTGACCGACACCAGCTTCACTTTGTGGCCTTTGGCCGCCCACATCGCCGCGACGCCGCCGGCCTGCAACTCGCAATCGTCCGGGTGCGCGCCGAAGCAGATGATCCGAAGTTTGCCGTCGGCGGATGCCGCGCGGGCAGGCGAACCGAATAGCGTGACGGCGATGGAGAACAGGAGTAAGCGCCTCATATTCATAGCATGGTTTAGGTTGGCTCCCGAACCATAGCCAAGCGCGGTGGAGATGCAAACAGTAATGATCGGTCCGGGGCGAGGCGTGCACATTTCGGTTTTTGAGGGGGAGGCACACCCAGCTAGGTCGCTTTCGTTGCAGTTCTCTCATTAACACCCCGCTTCAGCGGGGTGTGGCTGTGGTGAGCGGCGGTGAAACCGTTTCAACGGTTTCAATCATCGTGCCACTGAAGTTCATACCGATCCACGAACAGCTTAAGTTCTTCCGAATAGCTCGTCTTCCGATGATGTTCTTCTTGGGTCGCGATATACTTCGCCACTTCTCCAACCCCAGACTGGGAGACCGAAAAGGCACCATATCCACGGCCCCAGCCGAATTTGCCAGGTAGCAGGTCGCTTTGGTTTATCCAATGGGACGAACTGCCCTTTAAGAACTGCACGGCGTCTTCAATGCAGAGATGCGTCGGCAGATCGATCAGGGCATGTACGTGATCGGGATTCACATAATTGATCTTCATGTAAATTCCCTTCTCCGTGACATACTGGGTCAGATAACCGGACACTTTGGCTGCTGCGGACTTGGATAGGAAAGGCCTGCGCTCTAGCGTTGCCCAAACCAAGTGTAACCACACGCGAGAGTAAGAGTGCAGAGACATGCCGTATCATTACGTCGGTGCGTTAGGGAGCACAAGCCGGGAAACCGTTGAAACGGTTTCACTCACCAGGTCGCTTGCCCACACCCCGCTGAAGCGGGGTGTTAATGAGACGTAGCCGGATGGTGCACTAAAACCGAGATGCCCCTGCCTCACCGCTTCCCGGCCTCCACGCAGAACAGATGTTTGTCGCCTCGCAACAGCAGGCG
>JADGNS010000806.1 GCA_017883355.1 Candidatus Solibacter sp. | reverse complement strand
ACCGACACGAGGTCGCCGGGGTGCAGGTTGGCGCGGATGCGGGCTGTGCCGCCGCCGCGCCAGTCGATAGCGGCCGGGGGGCGCGTGGTGTCCCCGGTGGCCTGCGCATATCTGAGGATGTCGGCATACGCGAACTGGCCGGGCTGCCGGTGCGGCACCAGCTCTTCGGGCCGGAGCACGTGGGCGAGCGACGTTCCCAGGGGGAGGACCGAATAAATGGCGTCGCCGTTTTCGCGATGCAACAGGGGCAGCGCGCCCTCGAAGCGTTCGGGCGCATGGATGTCCTTATACTCGTCGGTGCTCGCCGGGCCGTTGACTACAATGGCCTGGACGCCGAGGGCGCGCAACCAGTTGATGCCGGCTTGGGTATTGCTTGCGTCCCCCGCGGGATTGACTCTGTAGGGGACTTCGTTGAGCACCGGCATGGACTGGCCCTGGTCGCAGCAGCCGATCAACTGGGGCGTGCCGGTGAAGGCGTTCAGCCAGAACGCGGTGGACCCGGTGACGTAGACGCGGCCGCCTTTCAGATTGGCGTCGAGCCAGCGCGCGGAAGTGTATTCCGAACGCTTCTCCAGGTCGGCGCGCTGGGTGTCGAGGTGCGCCCGCCAACGGTAGTGTCCCCACTGAATCAGCAGCAGACCAAGACACAGCGTCAATAGGACGGGCCGGGTCCAGCGCGGGAGTGCTGTGTAGAGAGCCCAGCAGGCGACACCCAGCAGGAGGGAAGCGCCGATTTCAAACTCCAGGTGGAGGCGACCCGCCTGGGGCAGAAGCTCGAAGGTCTCCTCATGGGCAGTGGCCGCCATGGCGCCGGTCAGCGCGGAAAACAGAATCGCGAACCGTACGACCTGAGGCAGGCGGGTACGGGCCAACACGAGGCCGGCGGCGGCAACCGAGGCAAGCGCCAGCAGGAGAGGGAGCGGGCCATAGTGGAGGCTGTTGGAAAAGCCCGGCTGCGTGGCGCCCACGTTGGCGCCGACGCGGAACATGCTGGACGGCGGCACGCCGAAGCAGGCCAGGCCGTAAGCCAGCGCGGAGGCGGCGGCCGCGATCCGCCAGGCGGCCCGATACCGCTCCCGCGGTTGCGCGCAGATCCAGCAGAAGACGGCCACACCGAGCGCCATGGTGCCCGGGATGTTGGTGAGGAAGATCAGGGCGATGGGGAGGGCAGCCAGAGCCAGGGCCCGCCGGGTTCTGCCGGCGAGCGCGCTTTCGAGCGCCAGAATCGCCACCGGCAGCAGGGTCATGGCGGTGACGTGCGGGCCTTCGCCGTAGACCGTCAGCACTTGCAGGCGGCGGCCGTACCAGTAGCCGCCGAGATCGCGCGCCACGTCCGCCATGAGCAGGGCGGAGGGAGAGAACAGAGAGTAGAATAGCGCCGCAAGCAGGGCCGCGCCGCGGGGCGCTCCCAGGCGCACGGCCATCCAGTAGAGTGCCGGCGCGCCCAACGCATAGGCGACGCCGATGGCGCCGTGATAGGCCCGGGCGGGCGGGATGTGTCCCAGGGAAGCCGTGGCCGCCACCAACAGGTGCAACAGGGGAACGTAGGTATCCTGGTAAGGCATTCCGCAATGCCACAGCGGAACCCACGATAAGTCCCCCCAGTGGCGGGAAATGTAGCGGGCGATGGCGATGAAATAGCCTTCGACGCTGACGAAATGGTTGGTGTACTCGACCTTCAGCAGGCGCCAGGAGATGGACAGGTTGAGCGCGGTCAGTGCCAGGCAGGCGGCCAGGGTGCTGCGCACGGTGTCCCGGAACATCAGGCCGCGCTCCCGGTTTCGATGCGGTAGAAGCGCCGCGCCGTACCGCCCAGCAGGTGCTCGCGCGTCTCCAAGGACTGCGGGCCGATGGCTTGCGTGAACGCCGCCAGGGCTTCCTTCCACGTCCCCACCGGCAGGTAGCTGGGCCAGTCGCTGCCAAACATCACGCGTTGGGGACCAAACGCGGCGAGTGCCGACTGCACGGCCGGCTGGAACTCCGCCAGGTTCCAGTGTGTGGGGGCGTGGGTAATCAGGCCGCTGATTTTGGCAAACAGATTGGGATGGTGTGCCAGGGAGGGTGGGGCGATGGCGCGCGCCGTGCCCACGTGATCGAGGACCACGCGCAAGCCCGGATATTTTTCCGCAATCGCCGGGGTGAATCCGGCGCTGACATCGAGCGTGAGGTCTCGACGCTCGAGAGCGACGAGGCCGGGCGGAAGGGCATCGTCAAAGGCATAGCAAACGCCGCGGAATTTGGGATGGCGTTGATACTCGTCGAGCACGTCGCCCACCCGCGGATCGGCCAGGTCCGCCCAGCCTACGACGGCGCGAATGAAATCGTGCTGCGCCGCGAGAGAGAGCAGCCAGCGCGACTCTTCTACGGTGAGAACGCTGGTGACCACCACCGACCCGTCGAAGCGGTTGCGCTTGAGGATGGGATACAGCAGCGAGGGAGTGTACTCACGGGTGAAGTGCTGGTGGGAATCGATGCGCGGGTAGACGCCTGGGGCGCTCACTTAGGACACCGATTGGGCGGGGGAAGAAGAGTCCGAGCTTCGCTCGGATTGACAGGCTGAAGCCTGCCCCACCAAAGCATGCACCAATGAATGGGGGCATGGGGAGGTATGCGGAGTGGAGAGCAACACAAGCTCGCTTAGAAGATGAAACTCAATCCGCCGCGGACGCTGCGTGGATTCTCCACCAGCATCAACTGCTGCCCGCCGGCGATGCCGAGGGAAAGATAGCCTTGCGCCAGCATATTGCGCAGATCGGCGGTGGCTTCCATGCGCCACGGCAGCATGCTCAGGCCGGGAATCAACTGGCGCACGTAGAGGTTCAAACCCGGCATCTGGCGCACCGAAGCGGTGCTGTAACTGTGTCCCGGCGATGCCCAGCGATGATCGCCGGTCACCTGGTAGCTGGCGATCAGGTGCGTGCCGGTCCACGGTGCGGTCGCGGTCACGCGCGCGGTGGCCGCCTGGCGCCGTCCGGCGCGAATCATACTCCGCAACTCATCCGGACTGCCGCTGACGATCTCCCGGTTGTCCGCCGTCAGCGCGCCCATCGATCCATACATCACGGTGGCGGCCACATGCTCGCCCAGGTTCTGCGTCACCGCCGCCGTGTAGCCCGTGCCGCGGAAATCCCCGGCATCGAACGTCGAAGTTCCCGTGAACAGGTCCGGCAGAATGTCGCCGCCGGTGTACATGCCGGCCGGAGCCACCAGGGATAGCGCCGCGTTGCTCACGCTCTCGCGGTAAGTCGACACCTGGTAGTTGCGCGAGCCGATCTTGCGCGTATAGGTCAGCTCGAAGTTCTGGCCGCGCTGGATTTTCGGCCGTCCTTCCCGCAGACTGATGCGCGGGAACAACCCGAGGGTGCTCAACTCGCGCTGCAAATCCGCGTCCTGCTGCCCCTGGCCCGCCAGATCGGGACGGGCGTCGCCGGAGGTGTAGGCTAACGCCAACTCGCCGTTCTCGCCTAGCGAGTACGTCACCCGCGCGTAAGGGCTGGCGTAATTCAAGTGATCCAGGAAGGAGATGGAATTCAGCGTGAACCCGTACTGCACCGC
>JADGNS010000057.1 GCA_017883355.1 Candidatus Solibacter sp. | reverse complement strand
CTGCATCCGTATCCGGAGGTACGCTTTGCGTCCAAACATCCAAGGTAAGAACCGTGTGCGTGAGGAGCGCTCGCACGGATCTGTGCGGGGGGTGCCGGGATGACCGGCATCCCTACCGCGACTCCATCCGAGCGAAGCTCGGACTTCGCAATTCAAGACCGTGCGCTGCCTGGAGAACCTGCGAAACCCTCCTTCTTACCTCCGTGCTTCTTGCCTTTCTCTGCGCTTCCTCTGCGTTCTCTGCGTCTCTGCGTTGAGAGCACATTCTCGAATTACCCCTATAATCGACCAATGAGCTTCCACGGACTTCGCGTCCTCGCGCTGGAAAGCCGGCGCGCGCCGGAGATGGAGCAATTGATCCGCAAACAGGAGGGCAATCCGTTCGTCGCCCCTTCCATGCGCGAGATCCCCCTCGCCGATAACGCGGAAGCCTTCGCCTTCGCCGAACAGCTCTTCGCCGGCCGGTTTGAGATGGTGATCCTGCTGACGGGGGTCGGCACGCGCCAGTTGAATCGTCTGCTGGCCACGCGCTTTCCCGAATCGGCCTTCGCCGAGGCCCTGGGACGCGTCACTCTCGTAGCCCGCGGGCCCAAACCCGTGGCGGCGCTGCGCGACATGGGCCTGAAGCCGGCCATCGTGGCGCCGGAACCCAACACCTGGCGGGAACTCCTGGCCGCTACCGTTGGACGGCCCGAACGCCGCATCGCCGTGCAGGAATACGGCCGCTCCAACCCCGAGTTGTTGGATGCGCTCCGCGCGCGGGGCGGGGAAGTCACGCCGGTGCGCGTCTACCAGTGGGACCTGCCGGAGAATGTCGAACCCCTGCGCCAGGCGGTACGCCTGCTCGCCGCGGGAGCCTTCGACGTGGTGCTGTTCACCACTGCGATTCAAATGGTGCACCTCGCGCGAGTGGCCCGCGAACTCGGCCTCGAGGACGCCGCGCTGGAGCGGTTGCGCCAGTGCCAGGTGTGTTCCATCGGCCCGGCCACCACCGAAGCCCTCGAGGAGTTCGGCGTACATCCCATGATGGAGCCTTCCCACCCGAAGATGGGTTTCCTGGTGAAAGAGGCGGCGGAGCGCGCCAGGCAGTAGACTGTACGTGTGGCGAAAAAACCATGGCCGGTGGTGGTAGGCGAATACACGTCGCTTGCGTTCCTGCTGCCGGCGTCGGCACTGATCGGCTATTTCCTCGGCTACCTGCTGGATAAGGAATTCGAAACCTCCTGGATGTATATCGCGGGGGTGATTCTGGGAAGCGTTGCCGGGTTTGTGCAGCTCATCCGCCAACTGATGCGGGACACGCGCGATGACGAATGAGGGCGACGCGGCGTCCCGCGACGCATCGTGGATGGATCGCGCCGTCGCGCGCATCTGGAAACTGATGTGGGCCCTCGGCGCCGGCGGGGCCGTCGCTCTGCTGATCTGGCGGGGATGGGCGTGGAGCGCCGGATGGGTGATTGGCTCGACTCTGTCCGCGTTGAACTTCCGGTGGCTCAAGCAGATGGCGGACGGCGTCGGCAGCCAGACCGCGAAGCCGCGCAAAGCCGTGTTCCTGGGAATGCGCTGGATTCTGCTGGGTGGGGGCCTCTATGTTATATTGAAATACTCTGCGATTAAGATGCCTGCCGCACTTGCGGGTTTGCTTTTGTCCACCGCGGCCGTCATGGTGGAAATCCTGTTCGAACTACTGATGTATGCACGAAACGGAACTGTGGATCACTAAGCTTTTCAATGACAATCTTGCCAGCCTCGGCAATACATTGACCGGCCTGGTAGGGATGGCGCCCGAAGCGCGTCCCTGGGCCAATTTCGTGACCATGCAATTGCTGGTCGCGGCGATCATCATTGTGCTCTTCGCCTTCCTGAAACCGCGGCTCTCCGCCGACCACCCGGGAAAACTTCAGCACACCTTCGAGTTGGTTTATGACTTCTTGCGGGAACAGGCGAACGATCAGGTGGGGCACGATGCGCACATCTACCTCTCGTACTTCGGGACGCTGTTCATTTTCATCTTGTTCTGCAACCTGATCGGCGTGATTCCAGGGTTGGAATCGCCCACCATGACGCCTTCGGTGCCGGCGGGACTCGCCTTTGCGACCTTCTTCTACTACAACACCATGGGCGTAATGGCCAACGGCGTCTTGAAATACATGGCGCATTTTGCCGGTCCTATGTGGTGGCTGGCGCCATTGATGATCCCCATCGAAATAGCCAGCCATCTGGCGCGTCCGCTTTCCCTCACCATTCGTCTCTTCGCCAACATGTACGCGGGCGAGCAGGTGACCATGGTGTTCCTGAAGCTCACATTCTTTCTTGTTC
Organism: Candidatus Solibacter sp.; assembly: GCA_017883355.1. Taxonomy (GTDB): domain Bacteria; phylum Acidobacteriota; class Terriglobia; order Bryobacterales; family Bryobacteraceae; genus Solibacter. Next base: position 8,962 of record JADGNS010000057.1, on the reverse strand, counting down.
CCGCGGTTTTTATGGGCCTGCACATTTTTGTGTCTTTCCTGCAGGCGTACATTTTCATGCTCATGACCATGATGTACGTGGCCGCGGCCGTCTCGCACGAACATTAATCCTGGCATTATGCCGCCCTTTCAGCGTGAGCCCGGCTGCACGAGGATGACGGGGACCACCTCCTGGGGGCGATTTATTAGGAGAGTAACAATGTCGAAGAAGATGGTTTGGAAATTGTTGTTCCTGGTGGCCCTGCTGACGATCGCCACCCCGTTGTTCGGTCAGACGCATGACCAGCAGTTTGCCGGTGGACACTGGGTCGCCATCAGCGCCGGTTTCTCCATGGCGATTGCGTCCGGCTTGTGCGGACTGGCTCAGGCCAAGGCCGTCGCTGCCTGCGCCGAAGGCATGGCGCGCAATCCCGCCGCGTCCAACGCGATCCGCTTCGCCCTGATCCTGGGGTTGGCGCTGATCGAATCGCTGGCGCTGTACACTCTGGTTATCATTATCGCGAAGGTTGGCTAGACCCTTCCCCCAAGGGGCGCGCGCCTGCGCGCCCCTGCCTACCCCTACCCTCACCTATCGCACGGGTGGTACGCCAAGGCTAGTACCTCAGTTTGATTCCGCAAAACGAGTCCTATTGACCTGAGCGTGTATTGCCCCTAACATCTTAATCACCAACACATGGAACAGCGACGAACCCGGCGTTTCCAACTCCAACTCCCGCTCTCGATTACTCGTTCCGGTGCCGAACGCGTGCTACTCCCTGGTCTTACAAACAACATCAGTTCCAGCGGAGTCCTGTTCACCACACAAAGAGAGCCGGATCTAGGTGGGCCGATCGAGTACCTGATTGTTCTGAATCGCGAAGGACCGCAATCCGTCAGCCTGCGTTGCATGGGAAAGGTTCTGCGCGCCGACCGGATTAGTACTAGCTCGGACACGAATAGTACCAATTTCCAGATCGCTGCCACCCTGGAGCGCTACGAGTTCGTGCGCGGCCACGCCGTGCCCGCTTAGTCCAAGATCGATCCGCATCTTCCGCTTTCGCTTGTTTCGCGGGGCGCTTTCGTTGTAAGGTAGCAAAGAAAAGGCGAAAGCGTGCAATGAACTATTCCCTTGGTTTTCCCGATCTCTCCCGGGAGCTGTCCATTTCCCCCAAGCAGTCGCTGGAGGCCGTCGTCTCCTACTTCCGCTCCAAGCACCTGGAGGCCGATTCGGCCGTGCGGGCCATCCATCACCAACCTGCCGCCGAAGGAACCTTCGCCGATATCCCGGCTCTCGTGGACCCGAAATTGCGCGCCGCCCTGGAGAAACGCGGCATTGCGCGCCTCTACTCGCACCAGGCCGACGCCTTCGACCAGGTTCAGGCCGGCAAGCACGTCGTGATCGTCACCCCCACGGCCAGCGGCAAGACCCTGTGCTACAACCTGCCGGTGCTCAACCTGCTGATGCGGGACGAAGGCGCCCGCGCCATGTACCTGTTCCCCACCAAGGCCCTCGCCGAAGATCAGCTTCACGAGTTTCAGCGCGCCGTGGAGGAAATGGGCAGCGAAATCCGCGCCTTCACTTACGATGGCGATACCCCGGGGGACGCGCGCCGCGCCATCCGCCAGCGCGCCAACGTCGTCCTCACCAATCCCGACATGCTGCACTCCGGCATCCTGCCGCACCACACCAAATGGGCGCGCTATTTCGAGAACCTGCGCTACATCGTCATCGACGAGCTGCACTACTACCGCGGCGTCTACGGCAGCCATCTGGCCAACCTGCTGCGCCGCCTCCAGCGCATCTGCGAGTTCTATAACTCTAAACCGCAATTCATCTGCTGCTCCGCCACCATCGCCAATCCGCGCGAACTGGCCGAAGCGCTCACCGGCGAACCCTTCGAGCTGGTGGAGCGCAACGGGGCGCCGCGCGGCGAAAAGTTCTTCATCTTCTACAATCCCCCGGTGGTCAACCGCCAACTGGGCATCCGCCGCAGCTATATCGCCGAAACCCGGCGCATGGCCCTCAAGTTCATCGAGAATAACTTGCAGACGCTGGTCTTCGCCAACAACCGCCTGGCTACCGAGGTGCTCGTCACCTACCTGAAGGACGCCTGCGACCGCGGTCCCATCCCCAGCGAAACCGTGCGCGGCTATCGCGGCGGCTATCTGCCGCGCGAACGCCGCGAGATCGAACAGAGTCTGCGCGATGGCAAGATCCGCGCCGTGGTGGCCACCAATGCGCTCGAACTCGGCATCGATATCGGCTCGCTCGATGCCGTGGTCATGGCGGGCTACGCCGGCACCATCGCTTCCAGTTGGCAGCGCGCCGGACGCGCCGGCAGGCGCCTGGGAACGTCGGCCGCGGTGCTGGTGGCCTCTAGCGCCCCGCTCGATCAATACATCGTGGAGCATCCCGATTACTTCTTCGGCCGCTCGCCCGAGCACGCTTACATCAATCCGGAGAACCTGGAAATCCTGCTGGCGCATCTGAAGTGTGCCGCTTTCGAATTGCCCCTGCGCGATGGCGAGAAGTTCGGCAAGCATGACCTTGCCGAGATCTGCCGCTTCCTCGAAGAGGGCGGATTCCTCCACCATTCCGCCGGCGCCTGGCACTGGACCAGCGACACCTACCCCGCCGATGCCACCAGCCTGCGCTCCATCAGCAGCGACAATTTCGTGGTGGTGGATATCACCGGCGAAGCCAAGATCATCGCCGAGGTCTCATTCCCCACCGCGCTCACCACGCTCCACGAGAAGGCCATCTACCTGCACGAGGCGCGCCAGTTTCACGTGGAGCGCTTCGACTACGATCAACGCAAGGCCTACGTGAAGAGCGTGGACTGCGACTACTACACCGACGCCATCGACTACACCCAGGTCAAAACGCTCGAAGAGTTCGAGGGCGCGGCACAGGGCTCTGGTCCGGGGGCCGCGTGGCGCGCTCACGGCGACGTGCGCGTCAATCGCCAGATCGTCGGCTTCAAGAAAATCAAGTTCTACACCATGGAGAACGTGGGTGCCGGCAAACTCAATATGCCGGAGCAGGAGATGCATACCACGGCCTTCTGGCTGCACTTCCCGGCGGCGTTCCTGGCGCGCTTCACGGATTTCACGCCCACCGAAAAGCAGAGCGGCATCACCGGTCTGGGCAACGCCCTGCGCACCGTGGCCGCCCTCCTGTTGATGTGCGATCCGCGCGACCTTGGCGTCGCCCTGAGCGAAGAGATTGCCGGTGGCCTGGAGGTCTTCGAGCCCAACCTCTATCTATATGACATGTATCCGGGTGGTGTGGGCCAGAGCGCCCCGCTCTATCGCCTGGCGCCGGAACTGCTCCGCCAAACCGCCGGCCTGCTGGCCGCCTGCGCCTGCGAAGCGGGCTGCCCCTCATGCGTAGGCCCCACCGGGGAAACCGGAGAGCGAGGCAAACTAGTCGCCGCCCGCATCCTCGCCGAGCTGATCGGGGATGAGAAGTAGCCGGAAGGGATCCTCAACGCAGAGGCGCAGAGAGCGCAGAGAAGCATTTCTTTGGTTTTCTCTGCGCTTCCTCTGCGTTCTCTGCGTCTCTGCGTTGAATGGCGTTCCGCCGTGTCTGGCTCCCGCGGCTTCAAGTGCTCCGGCAGCACCGCGTACCCCTCCGGCGGAGGATAAATCGCAATCAGCAGTTCGAGTCTGCGCCGCAAATACCTTCCCGGCATCTGGCGCGGTCCGGTTTCCACGTCGATATCGCAACACGTGCCGTGCAGGTACAGCGTCAACGTATCCTCGAACGCCTGCCGCGCATAATCCCGAAACAGTTTGGTTTCCTTGCGAACATTGGTCTGGCGGCGCAGCAGGGCCTGCTTGAGGTGCCAGCTTTTTTCGTCTACTTCCCCGTGGATTTCGGCGCTCAATTCCTCGCGAATCGCGCGGAAAAAACGCTCCTGCACATCCACCGGCCAGCGTTCGGCCACTACCCCCGCCAGCGCGTTGTAGAACTGATAGTGGTAATCGGCTACCTCGATATCTTTCACGCCCAGCACCAGCACCAGCAGTCCCTGGCGCTCGCTGCGTGAACTCGGAATGTGCCGCGACTCGACCGGGCGTTCAAACGTAACGCAGTCGACGCCCTTGCCGTTTCCCTTTTCCACATAGGGAGCGAGTATGATGCCCATGCGAGGCAGCGCACCGACGATGGCCGGCGAAATCGCCGCGATCGGGTCGTGCAGGTACTGCCGCAGGTCTTCCTCCGCGATCGGCAACGTCGCAAAGTAGGAAAACTTGCTGCTCAACGGAATCATCTCGCCGCGCGAGCGCGCCACGATCTCTTCCACGGTGAATTTGGATTGGTCTGCTTCTAAGGACATCAGCGTGGTCCGATTGTAGCAAGCCGCAACCGTTTCCTTGGTGCCCGCCCCGGGACAAGACCCAATCCCGCTTCCTTCCCTAAAGCTCGTATTTGCTTTTCTCTGCGCATTTCTCCGCGCCTCCGTGTCAAAAAAACATGCCTCAAACTCCCCGCACTCCCGGTCCCAGTGACACGAACATTTTTTTATCTTTTGTTGATTCCAAAAGGACTTTGCTCCCCGCGCGCCCGAGACCCGCCAGCTTGCCAGCTAACATCCAGGTGTGGAAAGACTGACTCACGCCGACCGCGCCTGCGCCGTTGCTGCTGCCGCCGCTCACGACCTGAATGACGAGTTGACCATCATCGTCAACACCACGTCATACACCCTGCAGACCCTGGAGCCCGGCCATCCCGCCCGCCCCTTGCTGCTCGACCTGCAACACGCCGCCCAGCGCTGCGTCTGGAAGGCCTCCGGCCTGTTGAACTACGGCGCGCGCCGCGCCCGGCCGGTCAACGTCCCCATGGAGCGTCTCATTCTGGAATCCGTGGAACCCGCGCTAAGGTAGGACTAGTGCGTATTCTCGGCATCGAATCCTCCTGCGATGAAACCGCCGCCGCCGTCGTGGCGAGCGGCGACGCCGTGCTCTCTAGCGTCGTTGCCAGTCAGATTGCGATGCACGGGAAGTACGGCGGCGTGGTTCCCGAACTGGCCTCGCGCGAGCACCTGCGCGCCATCGTTCCGGTGGTGCGCGAAGCCCTGCTTGGTTCCGCCACCCGTCTGCAGGACCTTTCGGCGATCGCCGTCACCGTGGGCCCCGGACTCGTCGGGTCGCTGCTTGTCGGGCTGACCTACGCCAAGAGCCTGAGCTTCGCCACGGGCGTGCCCCTCATCGGGGTCAACCACATTGAGGGCCACATCCACGCCGTCATCCTGGAAGCGCGGCGCGACGGAGTGCCCGTCGAGTTCCCGGCCCTTGCTCTGGTAGCCAGCGGCGGCCACACCCACCTGTTCGAAGTACGCCCGGACGGCGGCTACCGCCTCCTCGGCAAGACGCGCGACGATGCCGCCGGCGAAGCCTTCGACAAGGTCGGCAAACTGCTCGGCTTAGGCTACCCCGGCGGCCCCGTGATCGACCGCCTCGCGCCTCTCGGCAACCCCCTCGCGGTCCACTTTACCTTTGCCAAAATGAAGGGCAACGCCCTGGATTTCAGCTTCAGCGGCCACAAAACCGCCGTCCTGCGCTGGGTGCAGGCGCGCCACATGGAGCACGAAATCGCCGCCCGGAGGGCCATGCTGCGCGACCATCCGAACCCGTCGCTCGCGCAGTGGCTCGCCGTCACGCCGCAGCCGACACTCGACCTTTTGGCTTCGTTTCAGCACGCGGTGATCCACGAACTGCTCACCCGCGCCGCCGCGGCAGCCGAATCCATCGGGGCGCGCGGTCTGATCGTCTCCGGCGGAGTCGCCTGCAATGCGGGCCTGCGCGCCGCCGCCCACGCGGGCACCGCGCCCTACCCGATCCACTTCCCGTCTCCCGGTCTCTCCACCGATAACGCCGCCATGATCGCCGCCGCCGCTTTCCCCAAACTCGAGCGCGGCCAGTTCTCCACACTCGATATCGGCGCGCACGCCAATCTCCCCCTGGCCTAATGCTCCAGCCAGCAACTCGCGGCCCTTTTGTCGCAGCACCGTAGCGTAGCCTTGCTCCTGCCCCACTCTTGTGAATGCGCTACTGCGGCTTCGCCCCGCCCATCGACGCCACGCCCAGCATGCCGCCCAGGCCCATCGTCTCCACCGCCGAAGAAGGCACAATCACCATCGACCCCTTCTCCTTAATGGCCTCATACAGCATGTTCATGGCGCGCAGATGCATCGCCACCGGATTGTGCTGGTAAGTCAGCGCCGCCTGCCCGAACTTCTCCGCGATCTCCGTCTCCGCCGTGCTCAGAATGATGCGCGCCCGCCGTTCCCGTTCCGCCTGAGCTTCGCGCGACATCGCGTCCTGCAGTTCCGGCGGAATCTGCACATCGCGAATCTCCACACTCTGCACCGTGATCCCCCATCCCGTCGTCTTCTCGTCGAGAATCCGTTGCAGTTCCTTGCCCATCATTTCGCGCTCCGCCACCATCTGGTGCAGTTCATGCCGGCCGATGGATTCGCGGAGCGCCGTCTGCGCGCTGTACTGGACCGCCTGCGCGAAATCCTGTACTTCCAGAATCGCTTTCTCCGCGTTCCACACAAGCCAGAAGACGATGGCGTCCACGTTCACCGGCACCGTATCCCGCGTCAGCGTCGATTCCGCTGTCACGTTCGCCACCCGCACTCGCTGGTCCACATACCGGCTCAGCGTGTCCACCACCGGAATCACATGGAACATCCCGGGCCCGCGCAGCCCGATGTATTTCCCAAAGCGCAGTACCGCCACCTTCTCCCACTGGTCGGCCTTGCGAATCGCAAACAGCAGGTACAGCCCGATCAGGCCGAACACCACCGTCGGCGCCCCGTTATTCACCAGCGCCGAAAGCCCCACCCCGGCGGTCAGCGAAACGACGAACAGCGCGACCCCAACCGAGCTGACTTTCAGCACCACCCGCTCCGCTCTCATAGATTCATCTCCTCTTCTTGCCACCATCGATGGAACGATCATGTAATTGCTCCTGCAATTCCTCGATCGTGAAGCCGGCGGCGCCGGCCCGCGATACGAATTCGCCGACGAGTTGAGTGAGTTGCCGCTGCCGCTCCACCTCGTCGTGTTTCACCTTCTGCTGACTGATGAAGGTGCCGGTCCCCTGTTGGGTCTCCAGCACACCTCGAATTTCCAGTTCCCGGTACGCTCGCACTACCGTGTTGGGATTGATGGAAAGGTCCACCGCCACTTGCCGCACGGTGGGGAGTTGATGCCCCGCTGTCAAAGTTCCGGCGGCGATCCCGCCCAGCACCTGGTCGATGATCTGCCGGTACACAGGGACGCCGCTGTGCGGATCCAGCCGGAATTCGAAAGTCCGGTTTTGCGCCGTGTTGCTCATCTGAAATAATAGTGTACTAGTTGACTAGTACATGTCAAGAGTTTTCTCTGCGCCTCATGCCGGCCGCTGCCCGGTGATACTCTAGTCCTGGAAACGTGAGGTTTACACATATGAAATGGCTTCACCTATGCGCCGCGGCCCTGCTCTCGGTTGCGCTGGCCGGCGCTCAGACTCTGACGGGAAAATGGACCGGTAGCTTCTCGACGGCCGACAATGGCCTGGAAATAGTCGTCGCACTCAACCAGGCAGCCGACGGCAACATCACCGGCTACATCGTTAGCCCGCGCTCCACCGACACCATCACCAGCGGCAAAATCGCCGGCAACACCGCGACCATGGAAGCCGAACGCTCCGGACGCGGCGGCGTGGTGCAGAAGGTCACCTACACCGCCATCGTGGAAGGCGGCAAAATGAAACTCACCATGCCCGCGCAGAACTTCGGCGGGCAAGGCCGCGGCGCGGCGGGCCGAGGCGCTCCCGGTGCCCCCGGAGCCGCTCCCGGCGCGAGCGCACCTCCCGCCCCCGCCCCAGGCGCACCTCCGGCCGCGGGCCGCGGCCCTGCCGGCGGACCCGGCGGACCCGGTGGCGGCCGCGGCGGCCAGCCCCAGGTCATCGAATTGGCCCGCATCTCCACCGACGTACCCTCAGCCCTTCCGCCCCGTCCGGCACTGGTATCCCTACCCATGCCCGCGACGGCGGTCAAGTCCAACGGCCAGGCCAAAACCCCGCCCATGGGCTGGAATAGCTGGAACAAGTTCCGCAACCAGGTCAGCGACAAGATGGTCCGCGAGATGGCCGACGCCATCGTCAAGAGCGGCATGCGCGACGCCGGCTACATCTACGTCAACATCGACGACACCTGGGAATCCGCCAGCCGCGACGCCGCCGGCAATATTACCACCAACAACAAGTTCCCCGACATGAAGGCGCTCGCCGCCTACATCCACTCCCAGGGTCTCAAACTCGGTATCTATTCCTCCCCCGGACCCCGCACCTGCGCCGGCTACCTCGGCAGCTACCAGCACGAGGAACAGGACGCCAAGACCTTCGCCGCCTGGGGCATCGACTACCTGAAGTACGATTGGTGCGCCGCCTCGCAGGTCTACGACAACACGCAAGCCACCATGGCAGCCGCCTATCACAAGATGGGCCTTGCCCTGCTCAATTCCGGCCGCACCATCGTCTACAGCCTCTGCCAGTACGGCAATCTGGATGTCGGCGAATGGGGCGAAAAAGTGGGCGGCAACCTTTGGCGTACCACCGGCGATATCAGCGACCGCTGGGCCTCCATGGATAACATCGGCTTCAAGCTCCAACCCGGCCGCGAGAAGTTCGCCGGCCCCGGACATTGGAACGATCCCGACATGCTCGAAGTCGGCAACGGCGGCATGACCGACACCGAATACCAGACCCACATGAGCCTGTGGTGCATGCTGGCCTCGCCCTTGCTCGCCGGCAACGACATCCGCGATATGAAGCCGTCGATCGCCGATATCCTCATGAACAAAGAGGTCATCGCCATCGATCAGGATAAACTCGGCAAACAAGGCGTCCGCGTTGCCCAGGAAGGCACCGTCGAAGTCTGGGCCAAACCGCTGGCCGATGGCGGCCACGCCGTGGCGCTCTTCAACCG
>JADGNS010000056.1 GCA_017883355.1 Candidatus Solibacter sp. | reverse complement strand
GATGCCAGAATCGCCGCGAACAGGCACGCGGTGCCGCTGGCGGAGAGCCAGGTGAACTTGTATTCCGCCGCATAGGGCGCGGCCTTGGCTACTACGGGCGGCATGCGCTGCATCACATTGTGCAAACCAGGCCACTTCACCGGAATGTTGAACTTGCTGAGTTCGGCCTGGAACGGCGGGTATCCCCAGAGCAGAACGAAAATCACGAGGAGCAGGTAGGGCGCCCAGGCTGCCGCGATCTCGCGGCCGCTATGCTTGCTGGGCGGCCCGCCGCGCCGCCGGATCACCAGCAGCAGCCCGCCCATGGCCGCCATCGACGCCAGGATGTCGGTGAGTTGCGGCCCCACGAAATTCGACACCAGGAACTGCGTGCCGGCAAAAGCCGCCCCGCATATGGCGGCGGCCGGCAGCACGCCGCGCAGCCCTTTCCAGCCGCCCATCACCAGAATCAGGTACGCCGGCACGAACAGCGAGATGGGGGCGCAGATGCGTCCCACCCCGGCGCTCAGCCGGTCCAGCGGCAGTCCCGTAGTGATGGCCAGCGTGGTGATGGGAATCCCGATCGAGCCGAAGGCCACCGGCGCCGTGTTGGCCAGCAGGCAGATGGCTGCGGCGTAGAACGGTTCGAAGCCGAGGCCGGTGAGCATGGCCGCCGCCACCGCCACCGGAGTGCCGAAGCCCGCCGCGCCCTCGATGAATGCGCCGAAGGCGAAGGCGATCAATAGCGCCTGCAAGCGCCGGTCAGTGGTGAGGTGCCCGATGGAATCTTTCAGCACTTCGAATTTGCCGCTCTCCAGTGTCACTCGGTAAAGCAGAATCGCGCTGAAGACCACCCACCCGATGGGGAACAGTCCAAAAGCGGCGCCGTAGCCGACCGTGCGGACCAGCAAGCCCAGCGGCATGCCGTAGACGGCCACCGCCACTAGGGCGGCGGCGGCGAGACCCGCCAGCGACGCCATCCACGCCGGCTTGCGCACCACGCCCAACAGCACCAGCAGGGTGAAGATCGGAATCGCCGCAAGCAGTGCCGAGAGCGGCAGGCTGTTGCCAATTGGTGTATAGCTTTGTTGCCACATAGAGCCTCAGCCTTGGATGCGCTTCTCTTTCCCGCTCCAGAACGTCTCGCGCAATTCGCGCTTGACGATCTTGCCCGTGCCCGTCTTAGGCAGCGCCGTATCCCCGAACTGGAAGCGCCGCGGCATTTTGAATTTGGCGATGCGCTGCGCCAGAAAGTCGCAAAGTGCGCTGCTGTCCAGCGTGTGCCCGGGCTTCACCACCACGAAGGCGGCCGGCACTTCGCCCCACTGCGGGTCGGGCGCGCTCACCACCGCGCACTCCAGCACCGCGGGGTGCGCGGCAATCGCCCGCTCCACTTCGATGGAGGAAATATTTTCTCCGCCGGAGATGATGATGTCCTTCTGCCGGTCCACGATCTGGATGTAGTTCTCTTCGTCCCACACCGCCATATCGCCAGTGTGCAGCCACCCGTTGGTCATCACCGCGGCGGTGGCCTGCGGCTCCCGGTAATAGCCGTCCATCACGTTGTCCCCGCGAATCACGATCTCCCCGAAGGTTTGCATGTCGCGCGGCACGTCCTTCATCCCCGGGTCCACCACGCGCACCTCGCAGCCCGGTAGCGGCCACCCGGCCATGGCGTGGTGGTGCAAGCGGTCTTCCGCATCGGCAAACCGCACGGTGGATTTGTCGCGCGAGCAGGTGGCCACCGGAGCGGATTCGGTGAGGCCGTAGCCCACCGTCGCCGGGCACGGAAATGCGGCTTCCATGCGCACCACCAGTTCGGGCGAGGAGGCCGCCCCGCCCAACATGATCTGGCGCATGCTGGAGACGTCCCATTGGCCCAGTTCCGGGCAGTGCAGCAGCGCGTTCGCCATCGTGGGCACCAGCGCCATCGACGTCGCCTTCTCCTCCTGGATGAGGCGCAGCACCTGCGCCGGATCGAAGCGTCGCACCATCACCTGCGTCAGTCCGTGAAGCGTGGCGCACTGCGGGCGGCCCCACCCGTTGGCATGGAATAGCGGGATGGTGTGCAATTCGACCTGCGTCTCGTCGTTGTAGAAGGTGGCCGAGATGCTCAGCATGTGCATGTAGAGCGTGCGATGCGAGAGGGCCACCCCCTTCGGCGTGCCGGTGGACCCGGAGGTGTAAAATAGTTCGGCGATCTCGCGTTCGTCGAACGTGAACAGATCCGGCCGCTGGATGCGCCCGCGCGTCAACAGTTCCTCGTAAGGCTCGCCGGATTCCACCCAGCACTGCACACTCGGGCAGGCCTGGCGCAACTGCTCCACCAGCGGCGCGAAATCACTCTCGTACACCAGCACCCGCGGTTCGGCGTGGTTGAGGATGCCGGTCAATTCCGCCGCGGTCAGGCGCACGTTGAGCGGCATCACGATGGCGCGGATCAGCGGCGCGCCGAAATAGCCCTCCAGCAACTGGTGGGTATTGAAGCTCAGGTAGGCCACGCGGTCGCCGGGCGCCACCCCCTCGGAAAGTAGTCCGAAGGCCAGGCGTTCGACGCGTTCGCCGAATTCGGCGTAAGTGAATCGGCGGTCGCCCGAGACCACGCCGGTCTTTTTCGCGTAAAGGTCCACTGCGCGGTAGAGCGCCCGAATAGGGGTGAGAGGCACGTGCATGTCCCTGCGATTGTATCAGGGGACAAGAAGCGTGGCGCAACCATCAATCCGGCGATTCTCGCGCAGCACCGTAGCGTAGCCCTCCAGGCCGGGTGACCTCTGGGCGGCCCCCATTCGTGGGGGCATTCTTACACCTTGCCGCTATGTGGGGCCCCGCCTGGAAAACCGGCGCCAGGCCAGGAAAGCTGCCCCGCAAAGCAGCAGCACCGCCGTTGCCGGTTCGGGAATCTCGGCGCTCAATGGCATTGGCCCGTCCACCGGTAACAAGGCCTGCGACGGCGCGGTCGTGCCGGCCGAGGATGGGGGTGACTGTCCGAATACAGTCGCCGATGACGTCATACCCGGGATGGGGCCGAGACCGGGACCCGGGATGGGGCTGTTGCCGGGAAACGGAACGTTGCCGGGCAAGGGAGTGATTCCCGGGCCGACGCCAGGGAACGGCGGCAGTCCCCCTACCGGTGGCGGCGTGGGGGCCGTTCCCCCTCCCGGCGGGCCGGTGGTGCTACCCGCTACGATGCCGCCGGGCAACGGTAGCGGCGGCTGTGTCCACCCAAACCCGGGACCAACCGGCGGAAGCGGCATCGTCGTAAAGTCGATCGGCCAGACGCTGGGCATCGGGGGCGGAAGCGTGACTTCCGGTAGCAGCGGCAACCCGAATCCCGGCGGAGTCGGCTGTCCGCGAGACACTGGGAATGCCATGCCGTTGGGGACGCCCGCGTCGTCCGCTATCGACCCCACGCTGCCACCCGGCACGCCCGGCGGCAGCCAGTTCCCCAGCAGGGCAGGAAAAATCTCGTGGACGATCTTGGGTACCGGGAACACGTCTGCTGGACCTCCAGCCTCGCCGTCCGCGTCCGCCGTTGGCGGCGGCTCGGCCACGTCCAGATCGATGTCTGCTTCGCTGGCTCGCACCGGTTCTTGCGGGGTCGGCGAAATACGGTTGCCGCAGCGGGCGCGCGCCGCCTGTACACCGTCGGTGAGCAGCGCCTCGCCGGCCGCCATCTGTACCTTGCGCCGCGTCCAATAGATGCGGTTTCCCTGGCGATACGAAACGTAGGCGGCGGCGGAAACCGGCGCCCGCGTCATGCGTAGTTGCGTCCGGTTGAAGCCGGCATAGTGCGCCGCAACCACTGGATCGGCGCGCCATGCCGCGTCCAGTTCGGCCCCCGAATACGCGCCGCCGCGGATCACGGAATAGGGATAGATGGGGCGCCGCCACGTCCGCAGAGACGCCGCCCGTACCGGCGCGGGGTCTCCCAGGCCGGCCATCGGCGCCGTGTCCGGGCCCCGATCGTCGCGGGCGAGCCTCTTCGATGTCAGCACCCAGTAGAGAAGGCCGTGGGTGCCCAGTATCGCGGCACACGCCAGATACACCGGTCGTGGATTACGCCGCCGCAGCTTACGAGCCATGGTGACCAGTCGTCTTCGAGACAATTTCAGTATGCCCGCGGCGCGGCGCCCATCATATTGGGAATAGCGCGTAGTCCCATGGCCTTTGGGCCTACTCCAATCAGAGACCGTTAGTACCTACCGAGTCGGATTCGCGCCGAAATTGGCAGGAGTTCTCCTCCGCGATCTCCGCTGCCTCACTTTGGTTTTGGTTTTCTCTGCGCTTCTCTCTGCGTTCTCTGCGCCTCTGCGTTGAAGGGGAAGCCGTGTTGGCGCACCCCCTCTCGATCTCGAACACCACCAGGGCGCCGGCGGCAACGCGTGCTATGATGGGGCAGAGAAGCTATTCTTGGAGGAAATCAACCATGGGTCCGCTGGGTTGGCCGGAAACGGTGTTCATCTTTTTCCTCGCGCTGCTCCTCTTCGGTCCAAAGAAACTGCCGGAGTTGGGCCGCACCGTCGGAAAAGCATTGACCGAGTTCCGCCGCGCATCGAGCGAACTGAAGTCCACGTTCGATCGCGAAATGAAAAGCCTGGAACAGGAGACTGAGTCGTTCAAGGAAATTTCGAACCAGTTTCAGTCCGATACCTACAGCTACGATTACTCGTCCTATGAATCCACGTATGAGGGTTCATATGGTAACGAAAACAACGATTCTACTGTCACCAGCCCCTCCACTCTAAGCGCATCCGCACCTCAGGACGCTGAATCGATAGCCGCCTTGCCGGAAGGCACGGTTGCTCATGGCTCGGAATCCGCCGCGACCCACGAATCCGGTGGGCATGTCCCCGAAGTTCAGGTGCATGACCCGCACGCGACGGCATCCCCGGCCGAACATCACACTTAACGCATGAATCCATCCGAAGAGCAGAAGGGGACGCCGGTTCCCCCGTCCGGGGATGCGCCCAACACCAGTAGTGTGCCGCCGGGAGCGCCGGAGGCGTCGCCACCCGGCGACGCCTCGCCGGAGCCCGTGGTCCAGGCGGCCGATTCCCTGGATAGCTACCAGGATGGATATCCGCACGAGCCCGAACCGCCACCGCCCCCTCCGCCCGTTCAGGCGGTGGCCACCGTTCCGCGCCGGCCCGGTGGTGGCAAGACTCCGCCTCCGCCTCCGCCGTCCGGCGGCGATGGCGGTGACGAAGACGACGAGGGCATGCTGCGCATGTCTTTTCTGGGCCATTTGGAAGAGCTGCGCACCCGCATCATTCGCGCCCTCATGGGAGTCGCCGTCGCTTTCGTTGCCAGCCTCGCCTACTGTAGCCCCCTCTGGGATTTTGTCTGCCAGCCCGCCGTATCGGCGCTCAAGACGCTGGGGTACAAGGAACAAAACCTGGTCCAGATCGAACCGATGGAAGCCTTCAACATCATCTGGTTCAAACTGCCGGTTTTGTGCGCCATCTTCCTGTCGGCTCCCTGGATTCTTTATCAGGTATGGGCCTTCATTGCGCCCGGCCTCTACAAGCGGGAACGCCGATGGGCCGCGCCCTTTGTCTTGGGTGCGGGCGGTTTGTTTATTGCCGGCGGCTTCTTCGCTTACTTCGTCGTATTCCGCTATGGACTTACCTTTCTCCTAAGTATCGGACAGGGTAACCACGTCGTCGCCATGGTCTCTATGACCGAGTACTTCAACCTCTTCGTGAACGTAACCCTGGGCGTGGGCCTCGTCTTCGAGTTACCCGTACTTATCTTCCTCGGCATCCTGCTGAGACTCGTCACTCCCTCGTTCCTGCTGAATCACAGCCGGTACGCCATTCTTGCCATCTTCATCATCGCCGCCATCGTCACGCCTACCCCGGACGTCTTCAACCTCATGTTGTTTGCCGTCCCCATGTGTTTCCTTTTTTACTTCGGAATTTTCGCGGGATACCTATTGGTACTGCATCGGGAGAACCGTAGGTTCCCCTGGAAAAAGACCATGACCATCGTCATCCCCGTACTCCTCCTACTAGCTTTGGTGCTATACATGGCCATTACCAAGTATGGTATGAAGCTGGTACCACACTGGCCGTTCCTGACCAGATAAAACGCTCGTTTTGTAGAATTCTCGCAAGCATCCGATGTAACATCAGGTGACCAACGGTGCCTGGCACCTGGTCTTCATACCTTGCCGCGATGGATTTATACAAAGCGATTCAGGAGTTGTACGCAGAAAAGGAGAAGTTGGAGCGTGTCATCGCCTCGCTGGAGGAACTCCAACGGAACGCCGGGGTCTTACCCGACCTGCCCAAGCCTGCCAAGCGCCGGGGCCGCAAGTCGATGAACACCGAGGAACGTCAGGAGGTTTCAGAGCGCATGCGCAAATACTGGGCCGGCCGCCGGCAGCCCGGGAAGGATGAACCTTCCGGCTCCAAGGAGTAGGCCGCTTGGTTTACTCGGGATATCGGGAGATTCACCGTTTGAAATACCACAACCAATAATATTGCTCGCCCGCGCCGTATTCATACCGCAATTCAAATCCACAGCGTTCCGCCATGTCGCGAGCCTGCCGCTCCGTGAACCACTCGCCTACCCAGCTATGTTCCGGCGCACAGCCCAGCGGTGAGCCCTGCACCTGGAACTTGAACAGCCCTCCCGGGCGCAGCACCCGGTGGACTTCGCGGACATAATTCTCGATGATCTCCCGGCTCGGAATGTGCTGGAACACGATCACCGAAAACGCGAAATCGAACTCCAACCGCCGCCCGATTCCCCAGCGCCCCCACCAATGCGGCGCCACCGCCGAAAGATCCTTACCGTTGTTCCGGATCACGTGCGCCTTGGGAAACCCGGCAACCGCCGCGCGCGCCTGCCGCACCATCTCCCGGCTGATATCCACTGCCCAAACTTCCCCGAAAAAACCTGCCAAAGCCCGCGTCACCCGCCCCGCGCCACATCCGATCTCCAGCACCCGCATCTCCTTCGGGTCCCGTCCCTGGCACACATTCTCCAGGTCGGTCAAGATCGCCTCCTCCATTTCCACCTGCCCCGATCGGAAGAATTCCTCGTCCGTCCAATCGGGTTGCCCCGTCGCCACATAATGGCGGGCATTTTCCCGCGCCCGCCGCTCCCAGTCGCGGCGCATGCGCATCAGTTGTTTGGTGATTTGAAGCCCTGCCATCTGCTATATTGTAATGGACCGGCGGAAGTGGGCGACTAGCTCAGCTGGGAGAGCGCTGCGTTCGCAATGCAGAGGTCGGGGGTTCGATCCCCCCGTCGTCCACCAATTCCCCCCGTCACCTTCACTACCTCAGGCCGTGGCCAGCTTCGGCCGCCGGAAACGCGATGCCCCGAGGCCCAGCAGAATGCCCAGCACGGTTCCAAGTATCGCAATCAGCATGCGATTGGGATAGATCGGCGCCCACGGATTGCTGGCGGCGTCTACCACTTCATTGCCGGTCTGCGGTCCCACGAGCCGCTTCACCAGTTCCCGCGTCACCCGTTGTGCAGCCTGGCGATCCGAGTAGCGGAAGCTGACGGTAAGGGCGGCGGCCGGCCCTGCGGGCGCTACCTGCACGCTGATGAACTGGCTGCGCATCTTACCCGTCACCTCGCTCATTCCGTTCCGCCGGAGTTCCCTTGAGAAGAGACCCTCCTGGCGGATGATCGCCGCCAGAGAGTCGTCACTCAGCGCTTGTGCCACGGCAGACTGCAACTTGCTTCCGTCCGCTGTCCGTAACACCGCTGTCGAAACAAATTCACTCGGAATCAGCAACGCGACCATGACTCCCAGCGCCATTCCCGCCACCGCAAAGCCGGCGATCCGCCCGAGGTTCCACCGCTCCTTCCGCCGCCTGAGCGACCAGATCGCTCCGCAAACCAGCCCCAACACCAGGCCCGCGCCCAGACCGCTGCCCATCACGCGCCGGCGGTCGGGGCCCTCGGGCCGCGGCGGCAGCGAGGCGGGGCGCACCACCGCCATAGGGGCGGCTCCTCCGCCCGCTGCGTTCAGCTCCATCAGCCTGCCTACCAGGGCCCGAACTGTCGCCTGCGCCGTTCCCGGATTCTCGCTGGCGAATTCCATGGCGAGAGTCGTGCCGTCCACCTGGCGGATCCGCAAATCCCGCGTCCTCATCTCTTCAATCACGTCATCCAAGGGCAGTTTCTTCCGCTCGCTGGAGTAGAGGTTCAGGTTCGGCCGTCGGATGATCTCGGCTAACGACGCCCGGCTGAGGGTGGCCATCTGTGCGGCTTGCAGGCGGTTGAGCGACGGCGGATCTCCACCCACGCGCACGACGGCCTTGGAAACATATCGCTTCGGCAGCGTCGCCGACCAGATCCCCGCCGCCAGTACCCCGGCCAGCGTGCATCCCGTCAGAATCTTCCAGAAGCTCAAATTCGCCATCTGCATAAATAGCCCTCCCCGCACGACGTCCCACAAATCCCCGCCGGCCGGACTCACATCCTCCAGCAACGCTTCCATCTCCGCTCCATACCGCGCGCGCCACGCCGCCGGGTAGAGCCGCACCGACCACCGCACCAGTGTCTTCATGCGGGTCTCAGCCTCCGCATGGCCGTTTTGACCACCTGGTCCAGCGTCGTCAGTTGTTCTTCCAGGTATTGCTTTCCGGCCCCGGTGATGGCGTAAGGACGCCGCCGGTCGCCCGATTCCAGCGCGCGAATCCACCCGCGTTCTTCCAGCCGCGTGATCGCTCCGTAGAGCGTCCCGGGGCCCAACCGCACCCCGGCAAAGCGCTGGATGTCTTCCATCATGGCGTAGCCGTGCTTTTCGCCCTCGGCCAAGCTGGCCAGTACAAGTACAGTGGGATCGGACATAGCTAATACGTCTCGCGTAGTATCGTACGACGTAATAGCCCCGCTGTCAAGCCTGGCATGAGGCTCCGCCTTGTGCATCCGCTTCGCAGCCCGGACGCGTCCCGCCGTTCGCGATGCTACCATGGCCCTGATGAAGCTCACATTCTGGGGCGCGGCAGGCACCGTCACCGGCTCCATGCATCTGTTGGAAAGCGGCGGTCAACGATACCTGTTGGATTGCGGGCTCTATCAGGGCCGCCGCAAGGACGCCGACCTGAAGAATCGCCGGCAGCCCGTCACAGGCAGCTCGATCGACGCCGTCGTGCTCTCCCACTCGCACATCGATCACAGCGGCAACCTGCCTACCTTGGTGAAAAACGGCTTCGCCGGCCCCATCTACTCCACTCCGGCCACCATCGATCTGTGCAACTGGATGCTGCGCGACACCGCGCATATTCAGGAAAAGGACGCCGAGTTCCTCAACAAACGTCTGGAAAAGCGCAAGGCCGCCGGCCAGGCCCGCAAGGAGGACAGCAACGGCGTCGTGGTGCCGCTCTACACTACGGCGGATGCCGAACGCACGCTCCCGTTATTCCGCCCGGTGCCCTATCACGAGCCTCTCCAACTCTCCGCCACGCTGCGCTATGAAGCTTACGACGCCGGTCACATTCTTGGCTCTTCCTGCATTGTGATGAATGATACATCGGGCGCCGCGCCGCTGCGCCTGACCTACTCCGGCGACGTGGGCCGGCCCAACCTGCCCATCATTCGCGATCCCGAGAAGATGCCGCCGGCCGACTACCTGATCATGGAGAGCACCTACGGCGGCCGCCTTCACAAGCACGTCGAGCACGTCGTCAATAAGCTGGCCGACGTGGTCAACCGCACCGCCCGCCGCGGCGGACGCATCATCGTGCCCGCCTTCGCCGTGGGCCGCACCCAGCAGCTCGTCCTGCTGCTCCACCAGCTCTTCAACGAAAAGCGCATTCCCAACATCCCTCTCTTCGTGGACAGCCCGCTGGCCCTCAACGTGACCCAGGTGCATCGCGATCACCCCGAGTGCTTCGACGCCGAAACCCGCCAGTACCTGGATAACGGCGAGGACCCGTTCGGCTTCAAACGCCTGCAATACATCCGCGAGGCAGCCGATTCCAAGAAGCTCAACGATCTCCACGGGCCTTTTGTGGTCATCTCGGCCTCGGGTATGTGCGAACAGGGACGCATCCTGCACCACCTGCGCAACAACATCGAAGATCCGCGCAACACCGTGTTGATCACCGGATTTATGGCGCAGGATACGCTGGGCCGCAAACTGGTGGAGAAGTGGCCGGAGGTGCGCATCTTCGGCGAACCCATGCGCGTGCGCGCCGAAATCTCCAGCCTCGACGAACTCAGCGGCCACGCCGACCAGAGCGAACTCCTGGAATGGATCAAACCCATGGTGGGCACCCTGCGCAAGGTGTTTCTGGTGCACGGTGAGCCCAGCCAATCCGAGACCCTGGCCAAATTACTGCACACGCACTACGGCCTGGAAGCGGTTTGCCCGGCGCCCGGCCAGAGCTTCGATCTCACATAAGTTGAAACCGAACGGGTACCCGTTGCCATCTATAATGTAAGGAAGCTAAAGGAGTATTGATTCGTGAGTCCAACACCGACCTATCAAGAGCCGCAGCCCAGGAGCTCGGGCCTGCTCGTCGCGCTCGTCGCCGGAGCCCTGATCGCGCTGATCGCGGCCAACATCTACCTCTACGTGCAGATCGACCACCTGCGCACCGACGTTTCCAAGGTTCGCGAATCCCTCTCGACCGAATTGAGCAACCTGCGGGACGCGTCTTCGGTGACGTCCGCTTCCCAATTGCGGCATTTGGAGACCATGAAATCGGACCTGGAAGCCACGCGCGTCAGACTCCACGACGAAGCGCGCTCGCTCTCCAGCCAGGCCAAGAGCGAATCCCAGGCGCACGCCGACCAGTTGGCGCGTCAGATTCAGGCCGAAGAGGCCAAAGTCCAGCAGCAGGTCTCTAGCGAGATCAGCGAAGTCAAGACCGCGGCCAACACGGCCAACGCCAAGATTGCCGATGTCTCAACCGACGTAGGCGGCGTCAAGACCCAGGTTACGGCCACCCAGGCGGAACTGCAGAAGACCATCGCCGATCTGAAGAGCGCGCGCGGCGATATGGGCGTGCAGAGCGGCCTGATCGCCACCAACGCGCAGGAGTTGCAGGCTCTCCGGCGCCTCGGCGAACGCAACTACTTCGAGTTCAAACTCGGCAAAACCAAAGTGCCCCAGCGTGTCGGCGATATCACGCTCAAGCTGAAAAGCACCGACGCGAAGAAGAACAAGTACACCGTCGAAGTGATGGCCGACGACAAGCTGACGGAAAAGAAGGATAAGAACGTCAACGAGCCGTTGCAGTTCTACTCCAGCAAGGCGAAGCAGCCGTACGAGATCGTGGTCAACCAGGTACAGAAGGATCTGATCGTCGGCTACCTGGCCACCCCCAAGGAACA
>JADGNS010000805.1 GCA_017883355.1 Candidatus Solibacter sp. | reverse complement strand
CGGGTTCAGCACGCAGCCGGGAACGGTGATCACGGTGAAGCGGTGACAATAACCAGTTCAACTTCGGGCAACCGCTCCCTCCGCGCCCGCCCCGCCGAGGGAATGAATCCTGCTCCTTCCATCGCGCGTGTTTTTGGTTTTCTCTGCGCTTTCCTCTGCGATCTCTGCGCCTCTGCGTTGAAGTCGTCTTCCTGTTTGGTTCCGGCTTGGCGAGATAAGGGAGCGGTGGGCATCTGATGGAACACAACGACACGACTCGCGAATCTCTGCTGGGCGCGCTCTTGGCGGAGCACGGGCGGGAGTACGGATTCGCGGCTGCTCTGGGCGTGCTGCTGCTGCTGAACGTCACCGGCGTGTTCCGCAACATCCTGGGGCTGGACACGGCGATCCTGGTGACCGTGCTCGCCGGGTACAAGACATTTTTCAACACGATTTCCGGGCTGCTGGAGAAAACCATCTCGGCGGACCTGGCGTTGTGCATCGCGGTGATCGCCGCGCTCGCGGTGGGCCAGTACGCGGCGGCGGCGGAAGCCATGTTCATCGTGATGGTGGGGGAGACGCTGGAATCGTTCGCCGCCGGGCGGACGGAGGCGGCGATCCAGCGATTTGTGGCGCAGTTGCCGCGTACCGCGCGGCGGATCGCGGACGGTCGCGAGGAGGTGGTCGACGCGGCATCCCTGGCGCCTGGCGAGTGGATCGTGGTGAAGGCGGGCGAACGGATCGCCGCCGACGGCGTGATCGAGCAGGGCGCTTCGAGTATCGATGAAAGCTCGATCACGGGGGAGCCTCTACCGCATTACAAACGGACCGGGGAGGAGGTATTCTCGGGCACGTTGAACGGCAACGGGCTGCTGCGCATTCGTGTGACTCGCGCGGGCGGGGAGACCACGCTGGCCCGCGTCGTGGAATTGGTGAAGCGGGCCAAGGAAACACGCGCGCCGGTGGAGCGGCTGGCCGACTACTACGCGAAGTTCTTTCTACCCGCGCTGTTGCTGGCGGGGGCGCTCACCTGGTACTTCACGCACGACTGGCTGCGTACCGTGGCGGTGCTGATCGTGGCCTGCCCGTGCGCCCTGATTCTGGCTACGCCCACCGCGATGGTTGCCGCCATCGGAGGCCTGGCGCGCCGGGGCATCCTGGTGCGCGGGGGCGGCGTCCTGCAGAACGCCGCGAAGGTGGACGCGGCGGTGTTCGACAAAACCGGCACGGTCACCGAGGGACGCTTCGAGGTTACGAAGGTAATCGCGGTGGATCGGACGGAGGACGAAGTTTTGGCCCTGGCGTCGGCATGCGAACGAAGTAGCGATCATGCGCTGGCACGGGTGATCGTGAATGAGGCCCGGCGGCGCGGCCTGACGATTTCGGAGCCGGAAGACGCGCGTGCGGTTCCGGGGCGCGGTGTGGAGTGCCGGTTGGGCGGAAGGCTGGTGCGCACCGGCAGCGCGTCGTTTGTGGCGGAAGCGGCGGACGGCCGCGTGGGGCCCATCCAGGCGGAAGCCGACTACCTCGGCGCCACGGTGGTGCTGGTAGCGGAGAACGGGCGACTGGCGGGCGCGATTCTGCTGCGCGATCGCGTCCGCGAGGGGGTTCGGGAAGCCGTGCGCGGCCTTCGTTCGATGGGGATCGGCTACCAGTTGATGCTGACGGGCGACCGCCGCGGTCCGGCGGAGGCTATGGCCCGCGAGATCGGGATCGACCACGTGGAGGCCGAACTGCTGCCCGAGCAGAAACTGGAGCGCGTGCGGCAACTGGCGTCGCAAGGCCGGACGGTAGCGATGGTAGGCGACGGCATCAACGACGCGGCGGCGCTGGCGATGGCCAGCGTGGGAATCGCGGTCTCTGGCGCGAGCGACATCGCCGCCGAGGCTGCCGGCGTGGTCTACCTTCCGCATTCGCTGGATAAGCTTCCGCAACTGTTTGAGGTCAGCCGGCGCGCGGTGGAGACGGCGTGGCTGAATATCGTGCTGTTCGCCGGCGTGATGAATCTGCTGGCCGTGCTGGCCTGCGCCACCGGAAAACTCGGGCCGATGGGGGCCGCGCTCACGCACCAGCTTTCCTCCTTCTGCGTGATGATGAATTCGCTGCGGCTGTTGCGCGTGGAAGGCGGCGCGGCGTGGTGGCGCCGGCCGCGCGCGGTCGATTGGAGGATGCGCGACATCGAGTGGAGGATGCGCGTCCGAGCTGCGCTCGGATGGACAAGGCAGAGCCTTATCCCACGGGCCGCTGTCGGCGCGTTGCTGGTCCTCAACGGATTCTACGCTGTGGGGCCGGACGAGGAAGGGGTCATCGAGCGGTTCGGCAGGAAGGTCACGCCCTTCAGCATGCCTGGTCTGCACTACAAGCTGCCATGGCCCATCGAGCGGCTGACGCGCATCGCGCCGCACCGTGTGAGGGTGGTGGAGATCGGGTTCCGGTCGAATACGGGCGCGCCGTACGCGGAACCCTCGGCGTACGAGTGGAACGTGCAGCACCGCGGCGGAAGGTTCGAGAGCCGCCCGGAAGAATCGTTTGCCCTCACCGGGGACCAGAACATGATCGAGTTGAACGCCAGCGTACACTACGACGTGCCCCGGGCGGACGCCTTTCTGTTCCGCCAACTGGATGGCGCGGCCACCGTGCGGGCGGCGGCCGAATCGGTGATTCACGGGATCGCGTCGGCCACACCGCTGGACGCGCTGTTGACCACGGGCCGCACGGCTATCGAGGCCCGGGCCCAGGCGGAATTGCAGCGGCGCCTGGACCGCTACGAGACCGGCGTGCGGGTGATCCGGGTGAAGTTGGAGGACGTGCATCCTTCCAGCGATGTGGTGGATGCGTTCCGCGCCGTCTCGGCGGCTTTCGAAGAAAAGAGCCGTGCGGTCAACGAAGCGCAGGGATATCGCAATGAGCAGATCGCGCTGGCGCGGGGGACGGCGCGGGCCGTGGCGGAGGGCGCGCGGGCGTACGCGCTGGGACGCATCAACCGCTCGGAGGGCGACGCGAGCCGGTTCGAATCGCGGGAGCAGGCCTATCGCACCGCCCCGGGGGTAACGGAGACGCGGCTCTACCTGGAAGGGATGGAGCAGGTTCTGCCGGGGAAGAAAAAGCTGATCGTGGATTCGGGCAAGGGGCGGCGGCACCTGCTGATGCTCGAAGACGGCGTGGAAATCGCGCCGCCGGGCGCGGCGATCGCCGGGGCAAAGGAGTAGACGACAATGCGGGAACCATCTCGACGGTATTTGCCTCTGGCTGCGGCAGCGGCGCTGGGGCTTCTCGCGTGGCAGACATTCTTCGCCGTGCGCGAGACGGAGTTCGTGCTGGTGACGCAGTTCGGCCGGCCGGTGCGGACGGTGACGGAGGCGGGGCTCAGCGTGAAGTGGCCGTGGCAGAGCGCGATCTATTTCGACCGCAGGCTGCGCGTCTATAATCCGCGGCCCTCGGAATTCCTCACGCGCGATAAGAAGAACGTGGTGATCGAGAACTACGTGGTGTGGAAGATCGAAGATCCGAACCGGTTCGTGCAGACGGTGGGCGATGCCACGGCGGGCGAGATGCGGCTGCACGACATCGTGTGGTCGGGGCT
>JADGNS010000804.1 GCA_017883355.1 Candidatus Solibacter sp. | reverse complement strand
CTGAACGAAACAGCTTCCGGCAAGCGGTCGTAATGGGGCGAATGGGCAAAGTTTCCGATAAGCTCCCGTGGCGCTCTCGTCCATTGGCCAGCCCGACGGTCCGAGTCTGCCGCGGGATAACTGGCGGATAGATCCTGTGACCCGCCGTTCACCGCAGTTGTGAAATCACCCGAACACTACCTCGCACAGCTCCGTCTTATGGCCGTCGATCCACCCGGCGATATCGCCGATGGTGCGCCGCGCGTCGCGTTGCGGAGTCCAGCCGCGGACCGCGGAGACCGCGCGATGGTCGGTGATGTACCAGCGCAGGTCCGCCGGACGATTCTCATCGGTGCCCACCACTTCCACCGTGCGGCCGGTAACTTCCCGGCACAGCACAGTGGCTTCCCGCAGGGAAAGGCTGTTCGTGACGCCGCCCCCCACGTTCCAGTGCCGCCCCGCATAGGCATCGAAGTGGGCCATCTGGTCCAGCACCAGATCGCAGAAATCGTCGATGTGCAGGAAATCGCGCACCTGCTTGCCGGTGCCGCCGAAGCCGATGTACTTCAGCCCCCGATTGAGACAGTGGGCGGCTACCCAATACGCCACCACTCCCTGGTCCGCCTTCGCCATCTGCCACGGACCCGTCAGCAGGCCGCAGCGGTCGATCGCGAAGCGGATTCCGTACGCGTCGCCGTATTCGGCCACCATGAGTTCGGCCGCCAGTTTCGTCATGCCGTACAGGGAGCGCGCGCCGGCCAGCGGAAACTGCTCGCTGATGCCGTATTCGCTGGCGCCGGGCACCGCCTGCGCGGGCGCCAACCGGAAGCGCGTCTCCGTCTCCTCGAACGCCAGGCCATTGACCCCTGCCATCGGGTAGACACGGCTGGTGGACACAAACAGGAAGTCCGCCTTGGACTGCCGGGCAATCTCCAGGCAATGGAAGCAGCCGGTCAGGTTGGTGTGGATCAGGTATTCCGGCGAACCGCCGTAGCCGGCCAGCACCGAAGGCTCCGCCGAGCATTCCAGAATCAGGTCCGGCGCGGGTCGAATCGCCGCCAGGTCCGCCAGCGAGCGCACGTCGCCGTGCACGCTCCGCACGCCCTCCGCTTTCAGCCGGGGCAGATTCATTTCCGAACCGCGGCGGCGCAGGTTGTCGAAGGCGATGACCGCCGTGCCCGAGTGCGCGCGGCGGATGGCGAGCGCCAGGGTGGAGCCCACGAACCCGGCCCCGCCCGTAATCAGGACAGTGTCATGCATTAGGCACTTTCATGCAACGGTTTTTGTGACCTTTTCCTCGGCGGGCGCCGCCACCGTGCGGTGATAATCGCCGCGCGCCAGATGCTTCTCCAGCCAGAGATACAGCACGATGAACAGGTAGCGGCTGCCCATCTCCTTGATCTTCAGCTTGGACACGCCGGCGGCGCGATTGGTCCACGTAATCGGTACCACCGCGTACGAGTAGCCGCGCACCAGCGCCTTCAACGGCATCTCCACGGTCAGGTTGAAGTGCGGCGCAATCAGCGGCTGCATGCCCGCGATCACTTCCCGCCGGTAGCACTTGAACGCGTTGGTGATGTCGTTGAAGTGCAGCCCGAAGAGCACCCGGATGAAGCCGTTCGCCATGCGATTCAAGAGCAGCTTGTGCCGCGGATAGTCCACCACGGAACTGCCCGGGATGAAGCGCGAGCCAAAAACGCAATCGTAGCCTTCCTGCAGCTTTTGATAGTACTTCAGCAAATCTTCGGGGCTGTCCGAACCGTCCGCCATGACGATGGCCACGGCATCGCCGGTGATCTGCGTCAAGCCGTAGCGGATGGCCATGCCGAAGCCGTTCCGCCCCGTATTGGTGACCGGCACCACCTCGGGATGGCGCGCGCTGAACGCGCGCAGGCGGTCGGCGGTCGCGTCCGTGCTGCCATCGTCCACCACCACGATCTCGAACTCGGCGACGTTCGCCGTGAGGACGTCCGTAAACCGCTCCAGGGTGTGGATGATGCAGCCTTCCTCGTTGCGCGCCGGCATGACAAGCGACAATTTCACGAGCGGGCCAGACCTCCGAGATCATGATATCAGCCGGCGCGCCCGACAAACAGACGCGGGGGACATACCACCCGGGCCCCGCGGCGTTCCATAATTATAGTGAACCGGATGAGACTCTCCTCGGGAAGACCCGCTATGAAAACTATGTCGTGCCTGCTGCTGCTGGCGAGCGCCGTTGCCGCGCAGTCCCAATCGGCGCCCTGTGGATCCCCCTCCGCGGCCGCCCCGGATCCCCTTCCATCCGGAAGGCCAACCACCGTCGCCGCCAAGGCCGGCGCGGCCCCGCAGTCCAAAGACGCGGTGGCGGAACCAGCGGTCCGGTCCGCCAGTGCGCGCTCCGGGATGCCCACCGTCGCGGCGCAGATTCAGCCGCGCCCTCCGGCCCCCGTTCGATCTTCCTTCGCGTGCCGCTGCGGAACCGTCGGCGCCGGGTCGCTGACCGCGAGGTCGGACTCCCAGGAAGTTCCGATCCTCACCGGGCTGGCGGGCAGTTTCCGGTTCGATCATGTGCTGGTGCGGGAGACCACGCGGTTCTCGTCGAACGACGCCGGCAGCCTGGTTGTGGGCGTGGGGAGGGCCGGTTTTGGGTCCGACGTGGTTTCGCCCTTTGCCTTGCAAAGCGACTCCGCCCCGAATAACTTCTGGTATGAACGGCCGACGCCGCCACAGCTCACCGGCGCCTACGATCTGGTGCTGAATTTCAAGGCGTCCTCACCCCTGGGCGATGGCGACGCATCCAACTTCAATTCGGGCACCGTAGCCTGGGAGGTTTGCGGATACAACGGCCCCCCAGCCCCCGTGAAATAAACATGATTCCACTCTTAGACCTCAAGGCCCAGTATCAGACCATCAAAAGCGAGCTGGACGCCGCCGTCATCCGCGTGCTGGAGAACGCGCAGTTCATTCTCGGTCCGGAGGTCGCGGCGTTTGAAAAAGAGTTCGCCGGGTATTGCGGCGCCAGTGAAGCGGTTGGCGTGAATTCGGGCACCAGCGCGCTGCATCTGGCCTTGCTCGCCTGTGGCATCGGTCCCGGAGACGAAGTGATCACGACGCCATTCACCTTCGTCGCCAGCGCCGCCTCCATCGTCTATACCGGCGCCACACCCGTGTTCGTGGATATCGATCCGGCCTCGTTCAATATCGATGTCAGCCTGATCGAGCCCGCCATCACTCCCCGCACCAAAGCCATCCTGCCGGTGCATCTCTTCGGACAGCCGGCCGACATGGACCCGATCATGGAGATCGCGCGCCGGCACGGCTTAGTGGTTATCGAGGACGCGGCACAGGCCCATGGCGCGGAGTACAAGGGGCGCCGCGTGGGCGGCATCGGCGCAATGGGCTG
The DNA here is from genome assembly GCA_017883355.1 of Candidatus Solibacter sp. Taxonomy (GTDB): domain Bacteria; phylum Acidobacteriota; class Terriglobia; order Bryobacterales; family Bryobacteraceae; genus Solibacter. Next base: position 202 of record JADGNS010000804.1, on the reverse strand, counting down.
CTTCAGTTTCTATCCGGGCAAGAACCTCGGCGCCTGCGGCGAAGGCGGAGCGGTGGTCACCAACAATCCTGCATACGCGCGCCAGATTCGCATGCTGCGCGATTGGGGCTGCGAACAGAAGTACGTTCACCAGCTCAAGGGCTATAACTATCGCATGGAGGGAATGCAGGGCGCCATTCTGCGCGTCAAGCTGCGCCATCTG
>JADGNS010000803.1 GCA_017883355.1 Candidatus Solibacter sp. | reverse complement strand
TTTCCGGGGTTTCCACACCATCAAGGGACTTGCCGGCTTCCTGGAACTGTGGGAGGTCCAGAAGCTCGCCCACGAGGTGGAAACCGTTCTGGACCGCGCCCGCAATTCCCAGTGGACCATCAACCCCTTGGGCATCGACGTCATCCTGGAGAGCGCCGACTATCTGCGCCGATGGCTGGTCCATATGGATGCGGTTCTGCACCACAAAGCGTCCCAAGTGCCGGTGCGCGACGAGGCCCTGCACTCCAGGATCACGCGGCTCGGCTCGGACCCGGAGACAGCCGAAGCCCCCGGCATTGCCGTTCTATCGGCAGCGGCGCCGGCCCGCCCGGAAAAGCCGGCCGGGAAGCTGCCGGCGCCGGCCACCCCGGCAGCCGGCCGGACCTGCGAAAAAACCGACGAGCCCGTGCCAAACCAGGCCGCGGCGCCCCCACCCGCGGCGGGTCACCGCCATGAGACCATGGCGGTCAAGGTCGACACCGCCAAGCTGGATTATCTGGTGGATATGGCCGGTGAAATGGTGATCGCCGAGTCGCTGGTGCGCCACGATCGGGAGTTGGCAGCTCTCACCAACCCGCTCCTCCACCGCAAAATCGCCCACCTGACGCGCATCACCGCGGAGTTGCAGAAGACCGCCATGGCGATGCGCCTGGTGCCGATCGGCCCGCTTTTCCGCCGCATGGCGCGCCTGGTCCGCGACCTCTCCCGCCAGTTCGGCAAACAGGTGGAGATGGAGACCCAGGGCGACGAGATCGAGCTCGACCGCACCATCGTCGAAGAGCTGGCCGACCCGCTGATGCACATGGTAAGAAACTCCCTCGACCACGGCATCGGGACCCCGGCCGAACGCCAGGCAGCCGGCAAGCCGGCGGGCGCGCGGCTGTTGCTCAAGGCCAATCACCGCGCCGGCCAGGTGGTCATCGAAATCACCGACGACGGCCGCGGCCTGAATCGCACCAGGATCGTTGAAAAGGCCGTCCAAAAGGGCCTGATCGCCTCGGCGGATGGGCTCACCGACAGCGAAATCTACAACCTCATCTTCCAGCCCGGCTTCAGCACGGCGGCGCAGGTAACCAATGTCTCCGGCCGCGGTGTCGGCATGGACGTGGTGCGCCGCCACATCGAGAAGCTCCGCGGCCGCATCGAGATCCGCTCCACCGAGGGAGCGGGCGCCACGTTTCTGTTGAAACTGCCGCTCACCCTGGCCATCATCGATGGGCTGGTTGTGGGCGTCGGGCAGGAGCGCTACGTCGTGCCGCTCTTTGCCGTGCGCGAGATGTTCCGCCCCACCGCCGAAACCATCTGGACTGTCCAGCAGCGCGTCGAGATGGCGCTGGTGCGCGGATCGTTGTTGCCCGTGGTGAGGCTCTACCGGCTCTTCCACGTGCAGCCGAAGAGCGAAGATCCGCTGGCCGGCGTGCTGGTTGTCGCCGAAGTCGAAGGACAACGCTGCTGCGTCCTGGTGGATGAATTGATCGGCAAGCAGGAGGTGGTCATCAAGTCCCTGGGCGAAACCTTCAAGAACGTAACCGGGGTGGCTGGCGGTGCCATCCTGGGCGATGGCCGCGTGGGACTCATCCTCGATCTCGACCGGATCTCGCAGGTGAAAGACTCGTGACGCGCCACCTGGATGCGCCCGAAGTCGATTCGGTGCGGCCCCTGGCTCCCCAGGAGTTCGAGCAGATCCGGCAACTGGCTTACCGCACTTTCGGATTGGACCTCAAATCGGGGAAGGAGGAACTGGTTTCGGCGCGGCTGCGCAAGCTGGTGCGCGGCGGCGGCTTCCACTCCTTCCAGGATTATTACCGGAGCATCCTGCACGACCGCTCTGGCGAGTCGCTGCTCGCCATGATCGACGCCCTGGCCACCAATCATACTTCGTTTCTGCGCGAGCCCGATCACTTCCAATTCCTGCGCGATCAAGTCATCCCCGAACTAGGCACGCGAGACCCCATCGAGCTGTGGAGCGCCGCATGCTCCACCGGCGAGGAGGTGTGGACCCTGGCCATGGTCCTCAACGAAAGCCTGCCGCACCGCAGGGTCCGCATCGCCGCCAGCGACATTTCCAATAAGGCTTTAAGCTTCGCCCAACGCGCGGTCTACCCGGTGGAACGCTGTCACGGTGTGTCCGCCGCCTGGCTCTCCCGTTACTTTGCCGCCGATGGACGCCCTCCTATGAGCTACCGGATTGCGCCTGCCCTCCGGGCACAGGTGTCATTCACCCGCCTCAACCTGATCGAATCCTACTCCTGGCCGCACGCCTTTCCCATCATCTTCTGCCGCAACGTGATGATCTATTTCGACCGGCCGACGCAGGAGCGGGTGATCGCCGGATTGAGCCGGCACCTGGAGCCGGGCGGATACCTTTTCGTAGGGCATGCGGAGAGTCTGACTCGCGTCTCGCATTCGCTCGAATTCGTGCGCCCGGCCGTGTACCGCAAGGCGGGAAAGAAAGAGGCCCGGTGGAACAAATAATCGTGGGCATGGCGGACTGCAAAATCGGCAGCGTGGCCGGCCAGGTGTTGGCGACCTACGCCCTGGGAAGCTGCATTGGGCTTTCGGTCTACGATCCCAGGGCGGCAGTGGGTGGCTTGCTGCACTACATGCTTCCCGATTCGGGTATCGATCCCGCGCGCGCCCGGCAAAACCCCTACATGTTCGCCGATACCGGCATTCCCAAACTGCTCGAACAGGTCTGCGGGCAGGGCGCGGCGCGGCGCCGCCTGGTAGCGCACGCGGCCGGAGGAGCCTCCATCATGGATCCCAACGCGGTTTTCGACATCGGCAAGCGCAACTACCTCGCCCTGCGCAAGATCCTGTGGAAGGCCGGCATCCTGCTGGCCGGAGAGGCAGTGGGCGGCGGCATCTCGCGCACCGTCCGGCTGGAGATCGGCAGCGGCCGCCTCTGGCTGCAGGAAGGCGGCGGCCAGAAGGAACTGGTCCCCTCGTTCCCCCAGAAAGGAGGCAACACGTGGCCTATCGGGTGCTGATCACCGACGATTCCCCCGCCATGCGGTCGTTCGTACGCCGCACCATCGAACTTTCCGGTTTCGACCTCGCGGCCTGCTTCGAAGCCGGCGATGGCGCCGAAGCATTGGCCCTTCTGCGGACCGAACGGGTCGATGCCATACTGACCGATATCAACATGCCGGGAGTGGACGGCGAGGAACTGCTGCGCCGCTTGAGCGCCGACGAATCGCTACGCGCCATCCCGGCGATCGTGATTTCCACCGATGCCACCCAGAACCGCATCGCGCGGCTGCTGGCGCTGGGCGCGCGCGGTTACGTCACCAAACCCTTCCGCCCGGAAACCCTGCGCGCCGAGCTCGAGCGCACTTTGGGGGTACCTTGTGACTGACACCACGATTCGCGAGGCACTCGCCGGCGCAGTGGCCGACGTGCTGGAGCGCATGTTCTTTCTCGATGCCGTCGGCGAAGCCGCGGAACCTCCGGCGGAGGCCGGGACGGTCACCGTCCGCCTGACCTTCGATGGCGATCCGCCGGGCCGCTTCCAGATGCGCATTGCCCGCGCCGCGGCCCACACCATCGCCGCCGACTTCCTCGGC
>JADGNS010000802.1 GCA_017883355.1 Candidatus Solibacter sp. | reverse complement strand
ATCTCTTATATCAAGGTGTTCTATCCGGCCGGCGTGAACAAGGTCGCTCTCGCCGGTCCGAACTTCTCCGGTTCGCTCCCGCCGCTCAAAGAGGCGATCCGGCAGGCGAGCGAAGTTGCGGGCGGCATCCCTGAATTCCGGGTCATCTCACCGAGCGCGACCGTTCAGGCGTCCGGAATCGACTTCCGCCAGCACATCCCGGGCCAACCGGCGATCACGTACGATTCGGTGGTGCACAACGATGCCTACGCCCTGGATTGCATGCGAGCCTACCTGGACCGGCGCTGGCCGTGGCGCCCGCCCCGCCGCGCAGCCCTGCGCGAATCGGCGACAGCTTTTGGCGCAACGCATTTTGGCGGGACACACAGCGGGGAACTCCTGGCGGTACAATTTCCGCGCGGTATTTTTCGCCTGCGCAACGCCAGCCCGGACGCCAGTGCGCGCGCGCTGTTCACGCCGGAAACCGGCAGTGCCGTGAACCAGGACCGGCTGGCGCTTTCGCTTCGCGGTCCGGGTCCGGGCAGCGATCGGGTGCCAAGCTTCGCCGCCGGCCAGGTAGCCGTCGCGCAGGAGGCTGTCCTGCTGGCGATTTCCTCGGCGTTGCGCCAGCACGACGTGCACATGGTCCGCATCGTTTCGAGCGACGTCTACGATTCGATTTTTCTCGCCGTCTTCCTCCGGCGCACCTGCCCGGGTGTTCGCCCCGTTTTCATCAATGCCGACCTGCTGACCGTGCGCGCGGCGGAGCAACTGCCGCTCGAAGGCTCGCTGGCGATGACCACGTTCCCGCTGATTCCGCAGAACCAGATCTGGTCGGCGTTCGGAGGGGGAAACGCGCTGCAGCCGATGTCGAGCCGGTTCGAAGTGGGCCTGCACAACGCCTTTGGCGCCTTGATGCTGGAGGACCTCGCCGAAAACCCACCGCCCGAGGACCGCGCCGGCGACCGAACGGCGACTCAGGACAGTGCCCAGGAACTTCTGGACAGCTCCTTCCCGGCGCCGCAATACCGCGACCGCTCGCCGCTATGGCTGGTAGCGGTGGGAACCAACGGTTATTGGCCCATCGCGCTGCTCGACAGCTCACGCACCGGAGTGGATAAGTTGCTGCTTCGATCGAAACCTGGCCCGAAGCCGCCCGCTGGAGCGGGTTGGCCCGCGCCTGGCGAACCGGCCCCGTCCTGGGTAGTCGTGTTTACCGTCGTTGTGTTGGGCGCCTTTACGGTCGGTTCGCTCGTGATCCTGGCGCAGACGGATCGCGTGCGGGATGGCGCGACGGAACAACTGCTTTCCGATTGGGCAACGCGGCCGGCTGAGCCAGGCGCCGCCGGCCGCGCATTCTTCGCGACGGGCGCCTGCCTGGTTCTTGCGGTGATGCTCTTCGCCATAGCCGGCCCGGTCTGGATGATCGGGCTGAGGTCCCAACTGAGCTACTGGGCGGTTCTTTACGCCTGGGTCAGCATTACCGCGATGGTTGTCCTGCTTGCCGCGGCGGCTGTGCCTTGGCTCAAGATCCGGTGGAACGCACCGGGGATGAAGAAGCCAGTCGAGAGCAAGAACGTGACGCAATACTCGGCCTCGACCGCGCTGGGTGTCCTCGGGTTCCTCGCTTTCGTTGCGCTCTGGTCGGTCTCGATGGCGACCGGTGAAGGAATGGAGGGATTCTTCTTCTGCTACCGCTCGCTGGACCTTCTGAACGGCGTATGCCCCTCCATGCCGTTCCTGTTCCTCGGTGCCGGCCTGCTGGTGCTGATCGCTCTGCACCAGCGCCGTCTTGCCCTGGTGGGCGAGTTGCCGGACAGCCTGCCGGAACCAGGGGACGACGCTCTTGGCGGGCTGAACGACGCGTTCCTCAAGGCGAAGGAGCCGCTCGATTGTGTGGTCGTGAGCGTCCAGCCGGCGAATATTCTGATCGCGGCCGCGGGGATGCTGACGCTCTGTTTTCTTCCTCTGACCGAACGGCAGCAGTCTCTGGAGAGCATGTGGTACGACGCCCTGCACTGGTCCACGCTGGTCGTCTTCTATTTGCTGGTAGTCTTCACGTGGGCGCGGTTTCTGGCGGCCTGGCTGCACCTGAAGCGCGGGCTCGATATGCTCGCCGCTCACCCCCTTGGCGCCAGGTTCGCGACGCTTCCGGCCGGCCATGGCCTGTGCACGATTCTGCGGGGTGGCGGGCAACACGGAGCTACGGGACTGCCCGAGCCATCGCTCAACACGCCCGCGGCAAGCGGCGAAATCGAGCGCCCCGGCGCGCAGTCGATCTCATTGCAGTACGCCTCGTTCGCGGGCAACGTGATGCTTCAGCTCCGAAGTCTGCTGTTATTCGTGACCACGGGTTTCTTTCTCGGCATCGTCTCCACGCTGGTATATCCGTTCCGCTCACAGAACGCGATGGTCTGGGGAGCAACACTGAATTTCGTCGCGCTTGGGCTGCCGGTGCTGTTCGCGATCGTGCAAATCGAGAAGCATCCGCTTTTGTCGGCGGCCTCGGGGGACCAGCGCTCTCAGTTGGGCGGAGCGATAGGGAGGGTGGGGCTCTATCTGGCGCTGCCGTTGATCGGGCTCGCCGGGTCGCACTTCCCGGCGCTCGGCCGGTACCTGGTGGCGGTGCTCCAACCGGCGATGCACGCAGTCCGCTGACCTAGGCCGGCTGGTCTGCGACGTTGAGTCTCGCCGAAAGGGCGGCGGTGCGGCATCGTCCGGCAGGCGCTGTACTCCTACTTGGTGCGAACTTTGGTATGATCATTGGTAGTAACAATGAAGACAGCGATTTCCATAGATGACGGACTGTTGCAGGAAGCGGACGAAACTGCGAGGCTGATGGGGCTGAGTCGCAGCCGGCTTTTCGCGATGGCAGTCGGCGATTTCCTGCAACGGCAGCGGCAGGAACAGATGCTGCTCCGGCTGAACGAGGTCTACACCGAGGGTATGGAACCGGCGGAAACACTTCTGCTGAAGGGAATCAAGGCCAAGGTCCGCCGCGCAGTCAAGGAACGTTGGTGAGCGAGATTCGGCAGGGGCAAGTGTACTGGCTTGATTTTGGGCCAGCGGCCGGTTCGGCGCCGGCGGACCGGCATCCTTGTGTGGTGGTCCAGAACGATATTTTCAACCGGAGCGCGATCGCAACCAGCGTCGTGTGCCTGATTACCTCGCGCCTGAGCAGGGCGAACGCGCCGGGCAACGTGCTTCTGAAGAAAGGCGAAGCCAACCTTCCGAAGGCAAGCGTGGTAAACGTATCCCAGATCCTCACAGTCGATAAGGCAGAGCTTGTGGAGTGCACCGGCAAGTTAGGCGGCGCGGCGGCCGGCGCCGTGCGCGACGGATTGCATCTGCTGTTCGATAGGCTGTGACGCCGCCGCTCCCGTGCCTGGCTTAACTAACGCCGGGCGGGAGCACGGGCCGAAAGTGCCCAGCAGGGGAGATGGTGCTCTTACCCTACGTACCGCGCGTAGAGGCTTCGCGCGATTGCCGTGTCGCTGGTGCCCTTGATAATCGCGCGCCCGTCGGGGAAGACGGTGAGTTCGTAGGGGGCGATGAAGAAGCGCAGGGCGTACTCGTTGGCGCGCACC
>JADGNS010000801.1 GCA_017883355.1 Candidatus Solibacter sp. | reverse complement strand
TGGCGAAGGTGCGGATGGTGAGATGTTCATGCAAGGGTTGATTGAAGACCTCGACACTCGTCGGGCAAAGCGAAAAGCTGGATGAGCGGATACGTTCTCACGCCGACTGCTCGCGAAGATCTCACTGACATACGGGACTACTATCTGGAAGAAGCTGGGTACCGGGTTGCCCGCCAGATGCTTGTTGAATTCGTGGAGGCATTCAGGTTCTTGACTGGCACTCCGGGTGCTGGCCACAACCGAGACGACCTGGCCGAAGGCCGCCCCATCCTGTTCTGGCCAATGCGCGACTACCTCATCCTTTACAAGCCTGGCACCGACCCTCTCCAAATCATCACCATTGCAAGAGGCAGCCGAGACATACCGAGAATCATTTGCAGGCGAGGGCTCTGATGTTACCCCAGCCGCTTGGTCAAGACGTTCGACACCGGATACGTCGTCCACGTGCGCCATACCGGCGCCACGCGGTCTCCAAACGCATGGAGAGGAGCGCCGGATCAGCGGGTCAAAAGCTGGTTAGGAACAATGCCCCTCGCTTGGCGGCATCAGCGCAGCATGGGGAACAACTGGCGCACGCGCGCTTCGTTGGGCTGTGTGCCGTATTCGCAGATTTCGAAGGCCTCGTAATACCGGGCGGCGTTTCCCTTTTCGGCGCCATACCACTTTACGAGCGACGCCCGAACGGCGGGTGAGGCTTCGCGGGTGCGGGCGCGCTTCAGCCACGCCTTGCGCTCCGCGGGATCCTTGGGGACTTCCGCCAGGGTGCCCGCTACCCAGGGCAGCCATTCGTAGAACTGCGACACGTGGGAATCGAGCGCGGCGATTTTTTTGTCGATGGTGTCATCGATGGCCACGGCGATATCCGGCCGGAACGGATTGGGACGCTGGAAGCCGTCTTCGTAGTAGAGAAAGACGGGATTCTTGCGCAGCGCCGGGGTTTCGGGCAGCATGTGAGGCACTACCACCATGTAAGCGGCATCCTGCACCAGAACGCCTGTGTAGCGGTGATCGGGGTGATAGTCGTTGGGACGCGGCGCGAGCACTACATCCGCATTCCACAGGCGGATCTGCCGGATCACCTGCTTGCGCACTTCGAGAGTGGGCAGCAACTCTCCATCGTGATTGTCGAGAACTTCGTATTCGATGCCGAGGCGCCGCGCCGATTCCTTGGCCTCGGCAAGACGGCGTTGGGCGAGAGCGGCGCCGTGCAGGGTCTGATGCCCCACGTCGCCGTTGGTGACGGAGACGAACTTCACGGCGTGGCCGGCGGCGGCGAAGAGCGCGGCAGTGCCCGACGCCCGGATATCGCAATCGTCGGGATGCGCTCCGAAAGCGATCACCCGAATCTTCTCGCCCTGCGCCAGCAGTGCCGTCACGGCAGCCAGCAGCAGTATCAGTATTCTCATCATGCAGTGAATCCTCCCGCATTTCATTATGCGCGCGATGCGCCGGCGATGTGCCGGGGCCGCGAGACTGGCGCGTTCGCCGTCCTGTGTAGGCGTGCGTCCTTGTGGGATAATTGAAATTCAGGCCAGCCCCCTACCACATGGATCGCGAATTCATTCGGAATTTCTCTATCATTGCGCACATCGACCACGGCAAGAGTACCCTGGCCGACCGGCTGCTGGAAGTTACCGGCGCCCTCTCGCAGCGCGAAATGATGGAGCAGGTGCTGGATTCCATGGACCTGGAACGCGAGCGCGGCATCACCATCAAAGCGCACGCCGTCCGCCTCAACTATCGCGCCGATGACGGCGTGATGTACCAGCTCAACCTGATCGATACCCCCGGCCACGTGGATTTCTCTTACGAAGTTTCGCGCAGCCTGCAAGCCTGCGAAGGGGCCCTGCTGGTGGTGGACGCCTCCCAGGGCGTGGAAGCCCAGACGCTCGCCAACACTTATCTCGCGCTGCACCACAACCTGGAAATCATCCCCGTCATCAACAAGATCGATCTTCCGGCCGCCGAGCCCGAACGCATCCGCGAACAGATCGAAACCATCATCGGGCTGGACGCCTCTGGCGCCGTGCTGTGCAGCGCCAAGCAGGGCATCGGGATCCACGAGATCCTGGAAGCCATCGTCCATCTGGTGCCCCATCCCAAGGGGTCGCCCGACCTGCCGCTGCGCGCCCTCATCTTCGACTCCTGGTTCGATAGCTACCGCGGCGTCATCATCCTGATGCGCATCCTCGACGGCCGCATCCGCCTGGGCCAGAAAATCCGCCTGATGGCCAATGGCCAGGTGTTCGAAGTGGAAGGGCTCGGCTACCAGGCGCCCAAGGCCACGCCCTGCGACGAACTGCAGGCGGGCGAGGTCGGCTACCTGTTCGCCAACATCAAGACCGTGAGCGACGCCAAGATCGGCGACACCATCACCGATCACGAGCACCCCGCCGCCGAGCCCCTGCCCGGCTTCGAGGTAATTAAGCCCATGGTGTTCGCCGGGCTCTACCCCGTGGAAAGCCACGAACACGGCCTGTTGCGCGACGCCCTCGAAAAACTCCGCCTCAACGATAGCGCCTTCAATTTCGAGCCCGAGAACTCGGTGGCCCTGGGCTTCGGCTTCCGCTGCGGATTCCTCGGCCTGCTGCACCTGGAGATTGTGCAGGAGCGCCTGGAGCGCGAGTTCAATATCGACCTGATCACCACCGCGCCGGGCGTCCGCTACCGCATCACGGCCAACTCCGGCCAGGTAATCGAGGTGGATAACCCCACCAAGTTCCCGGACCCGAGCGAGATCAAGCAGATCGAAGAACCCATCATCGACGCCAGCGTGCTCACGCAGGAGGAGTACATCGGCGGCATTTTGAAACTGCTGGAAGAAAAGCGCGGCACCCAGAAGAAGTTCGAGCACCTGGGCGGCGGCCGCGTCATGATCGTCTACGAGCTGCCGCTCAACGAAATCGTGCTGGATTTCTACGACCGCCTGAAGACCGTATCGCGCGGCTACGCTTCGCTGGACTACCACCTCTCCGGCTACCGCGTCTCCCCGATGGTGAAGCTGGACGTGCTGGTGGCCGGCGAACCGGTGGACGCGCTCTGCATCATCGTGCACAAGGAATTCGCTTTCGAGCGCGGCAAGGATCTGATCCACCGCCTGCGCAAGCTGATTCCCCGACAGATGTTCGAGGTGGCGCTGCAGGCCGCCATCGGCAATAAGATCGTGGCGCGCGAGACCATCTCGCCGCTGCGCAAGAACGTGATTGCCAAGTGCTACGGCGGCGATATCAGCCGCAAGCGCAAACTGCTCGAAAAGCAGAAGGAAGGCAAGAAGCGCATGAAGCGCGTGGGCCGCGTGGAGATTCCCCAGGAAGCCTTCCTAAGCGTGCTGAAGGTAGGCCAGTCGACGGACGACGACGATTAGGCGCGCTGTTTTACGCGCTCCAGCGAGGCCAGCGCTTACTTCGCGCGGCTCGCGCTCCAGGTCCCCTCATCGACCCCGGCGGCATCCACGACGATCGTTTCGTAGCGCCCTTTGAACACGCCATCGCTCCACTCGCCTGTCATGTGCGAACGCAGGGTGGCGCCCGGCACCTCAAAATCGTAGGTCATATCCAGCTTCGAATCC
>JADGNS010000800.1 GCA_017883355.1 Candidatus Solibacter sp. | reverse complement strand
ATGAGGTGCCGCTGGCGCCACCCAAGTTGGTGCCATTCCACCTCCACTGGTAGCGCAACGGTGGGCTGCCGCCGGCCGTCACAGAAAAGGTCACATTGGTGGCAATATTGGTGATGGGCTGAACGGTCTGACTTACAGGGTCCTTTAGAATGGTGGGAGGAAACAAGGGTGTAATTACCACTTGGGCGTTGCTGTAGTTGGCGCAAAGCACATTGGCGTAGGCATCCACCACTTCCCGTCCCAGCGGCGCGTCGGCAAACGACACCGTGGTCGTCGCCGAGCTGCTCGACAGCAGGAAGCTGATGCGCGCCAGCTCGTTCGAGCCGGCGGCGAAGCTCTGCCCGGCCGGCTTGGCCACCATGAGCCCCAGCTCGCCCAGCGAGACTTGGTTCGTGTTGACGAACAGGCTCGTCCCAGCAGCCCCCGCGCCGAACGTTTGACCCAGGTAAGTCAGACGCGCGGGATCGAAACTCAGGCTGAAAGAAAGCCCATTCTCATTGCCGGTTCCCACCAGGCTGATAGATAAGGCCGTTTCACGCCCCGAAACTTCCGTAACGCCCGCTATACTGAGGGAACGCTCCGGACAGGCGGCAAACGCCGAGCCTCCCACCAGGCAGAGCAGCCAGACCATGCGAGTTACCGATTGCCTTGCGTTCATACTTGCTCCTGTCGTTGGTAAAGGTTGTGCAAGACGCAAGGTTCACTGCGCGGGCGTCAGCTTGTAAAAGCGGCATTCCCCGGCTGGGGCGGTGGCATCCACCGCCGGCAGCGGCGAGATGCCCAATACGTTGGTGGAGAGCGTCACCCAATCTACCAGGTTGGTCGAAGCCTGGAGAAGGCAGGCTTGTCCCTGCGGGCCGGACAACAGGAGTTGCAGGCCGCCGCCGGGCAGGAACCGCAGCGATGTAAAGCCAGGGTGGGCAACAACTTGCACCGCGCCATTGAGCAGAGCCATCGGCAGCGTATTGGCCTCCGTGTCCACCAGCTCGCAAACGACCGGCATGTCGGCGAGTTGAATCGCGGCCGAACCTGTCGTGCCGATAGCGATAAAACGCACCCTGGCCATTTCCAAGGTTCCCGCACCCAGGCTCTGGCCTATCGGTTGCGCCAACGCCAGCCCGAGTAGTCCGTCCTTCGCATGTTGGGCATTGACCTGGAAAAATGAACCCGCAGCATCTTTGCCGAGACTCACTCCCTGGTAGGCCAGCCGCGTCGGATCGAAGCTCAAGCTGAATCCGAGGGCGTTCTCGTTGCCCTGCGCCCCGTTCAGCAGCAGCGGCACTTCGATTTGGGCACCTTCCCAGGCGGTCACCGAAGAAACCGTCAAGTTGCACTCTACGTCTTTCGGGGTGTATCCGAGCGGCTTGACCAGCGACCCGCCCTTCGCGAGCTGCGTCGGTCCGCCCGCGGGCGTCAGCGAGTCCAGCCCTGCCGCATAACGGCCCGCCTGCGTCCAATCAGCTACCGTCAGCCGCGCGTCGCCGAGCGTCAGGTTGGTCCCCACCATGCGCGGCGCGCAGTCAACCCGCTGAAATTCGCTGCTGTTGAGCACAGTATCCAGTGCGGCCACCAACCGGCCGACCTTCACCCAATCACTGATTGTAACCGCATTGTCCCCGTTGGGCTCAGGCATCACGTCCCCCTCGAATCCCCCGGTGCCGACGCCATCCACGACCAGCGTCGCCACCAGGCTGGTGACCGAACCATAACTATTGGTGATGACGCAGCGGTAATCGCCGACGTTAGTAATGGCCACGCTGTTCAAAGTCAGCAAGCTGCTGGTGCCCCCGTCCACGAGCACCCCGTTGAAGTACCACTGGTAGGCCAGCGCCGGCAGGCCGCGGACGCCGACGCCGAAACTGACGGTGGAACCAGAAGCCACGCTCTGGCTCTGGGGTTGGGACACGATCGAGGGGACCCGGTCGCCATAATTCTTGTACCATACCGTTGCCACCCCGTTATTGTTCCGGGCGCTAGTGGCCGGGCCGACGATGCCCATAGTGGCGAAATTGGCGGTCACTTGCGCATACTGGTTCCAATTGACCCCATCGCTGCTATTATAGGCGGTGAAAACATTGCCTTGCCGCTGCAAGCGAATCCAGACGTAACCCATAACGAACGAGGGAACTCCGGGCCGGCTATAGGAGGGCCACTCGACCCCGTTCGCCCCGGGGTTCGAGCGAATCAATGCGGAATAACCGTTGCACTGTCCCGGATTGTTCACGCAGACATAAATGCGCCGGCTGTCGGCCGCGGTGGATTCCCGCCACATCAGACCGGCCTGGGTGCAACTGTCGGCAGTATTCATCCCGTTGACCTGCACCTGCACGTCGAAATCTCCATACCGCGTCTCGTCGGCGAAATGCCCGGCATCGTAGCTGTTATAAAAGAAATCGCTGCCGCCGGCCTGCATCTCGAAGTCGTTGCCGCTGAACGTCAGCGTCGAACCGGGATAGGCCGGGTTGCCCGACACGCCCAGGTCGCGGTCTTCCGTGGTGAGAATGGTTCCTACGAAACTACGGTTGGCGGTGTTGCCCAAAAGGTCTGTGGCATTATTCGCCGTCAGCGCAAAGCTGTTCCCAACCAGCGACGGCACATCCAGCGCCACACACATCGGTCCCGGCGCCGATTTCATGCCATAGGGCAGGAAATACGTTGCCGGAATCGGCCCTTCGTCCACCCCATCCGGTCGGAGCCACCGGACCGACACATAGTCATCCCCGCCGCCCTCCTTTTGCAGGGCGCAAATGTAATAACGTTTGCCCGCCTGCAAAAGAACCGCCCCCGATTGCTGGTTCGCCTGGCTGGTCCAGTTGCGCCAGCCCGTCGCGCCCGAAGCATACGCAATTTGCATCTGGTTGGTCGGACTGTCGTCGGTGCTCAAATACAGCGCGCTCGAGTCATCCGACGTAATCCAGAAGGTGTACATCCCGCTCACCGGCGGCACGACGTATCCGTGCATCCGCTGGCCGTAATTGTCGCCGACGCCTCTGGGCGATTCGAAATAATCAGTAACCCAGTTCGTGAACGTCGGGTTGTTGGGATAAATCGAGGCAGAGGTTAGGTCGGAAACGCTGGTTCCACCTCCAATGCCTTCGAACACTTCCCGCAGGATGCCTCCCGAGAATGTCCCATACAAAACGGCTCGCGTGGGCGTCAGCCCGTTGACGCTGTAATTGGCGGGATTGGTCGCAAACGACGCGGCCACCGGCTCGTCGAAAGTGACGCCTATGCGCGTGCCGTTCTGCAGCGCTAGCGCGCGGACGATGTTCGGGGCCGTGCCGTCAATAATGAACGTGCCGGTAAAGGTGTCATTCGTGCCGTCGCCGCTCAGGCCATCGCCGTTCTGGTCCATGCCCAGGAAATTACCTGCCAACTCGTTAATGCTCGGCCCGACGCTGACCGTGTATGTCCCGTCCGCAGTCTGTGCCGGGAAGCTAATGCGCCAGGTAGTGCCGCTGACCGGAGCCACACTCGTAGGCGTGATGGAGCCACCCGGCCCGGTGATACGCACATCGCCGGTGGCAAATGAGGATGCCTGGATGGGTATGTTAAAGGAGATGTCCACC
>JADGNS010000799.1 GCA_017883355.1 Candidatus Solibacter sp. | reverse complement strand
GAAGCGGAGCTCCGCGGGGAGTCCCAATTCGCGCATCCAGAAGGTCAGCCCGGGCTGGATGGCTTCGGCGGTAAACGTGGCGCTGATGGCGATGAGCAAATTCCATTATATGGATTGCTCCGGCGGCATCGAAGGGGAGATCGTAGACGCTTACCAGTCGCGGGGGGGCTTGGAGAGGAAGAGGCGATAGAGTTCGGGGGGGCCTGGAGCTTCCGGCGGGGCGTTCCGCCTTTGCTCGCGTGTGGCCGCTGCCTCTGGCTTGCGGCCCAACGCGGCGTACGCCTCGGCCAGGCTGTCCAGCGCGGGGATGAGGCCCGGGCGCAGGCGGAGCGCCTCGCGCAGCCGCTCCACGGCGGCGGCGTATTGGCGCTTGCCGAGCAGGACGCGGCCGGCGAGGGACTGGATCCAAGGGTCGTCCGGGGCCAGTTCGAGGGCGCGGCGGATGGCCGCGTCGGCGGCATCCGTCCGCTTGGGAACGGAGCGCAGCGAGCAATCGGCCAGCGCGTACCAGGCTTCGGCGCTATGCGCTCCCAGGGCGAAGGCCGTTTCGAGCGTCTGGCGCGCCTCTTCAAAACGCCCGCGCGATTGGAGAACAATCCCCTGCGCCACCCACGCGGCGGGCCACTCCGGCCAGCGGTTCGGCCCTTGGTTTACCAGGCGGTCAGCCTCCTGCGCGCGCCCGGCCAGTTCCATGGTGGTGGCCTTGGCGAGAAAAATCTCGCGATCCGGCGGAGCCCGATCCAGCAGCCGCAGAGCCTCGGCAGCCTGGCCGTTGCTGGTCAGCATCGCGGCCGCCTGCTGGTAGAGATCGGAGCGAGTGGGTGCGGCGCGCAGCGCCTGGTCGATGGCGGCGGCGGCATCTTGAGACCTCCCGGCCGCGCCCAACATTTGCGCCTGTGCCAGGTAGAAATCCCCGTCGCGTTCGGACACTGGTACGCGGTCCAGTTGGAGCAGCCCATTGGCGGCGCCACTAGAGTGAAGGGTGGCCAGCGCCAGGTTCAGGCGCACGTCGCCAGAGGGGGTGCGCGCCGCGGCCTGTTCGAGCAGAACGCTAGCGGCGGTGTACTGCCTGGCGTCGAGGAGCGCACGCCCGGCGCCCAGCAGCACGGCCGGGTCGGGTTTCAGGCCGCCGATGCGGCGCGCCACGGTCAGTGCGGTGGAGGTCTTGCCGTCGTCCAGCAAGAGCTGCAGGTAGCGGACCAGCGCGGCGGCGTCGTCCGGATTGGCGGTGACGGCTTTCTCCACCCGCGTGCGGTAATCGGCGTGTTGCTGCTCGGGGGTAAGGCTGAGATAGTCTACCAGGCCGGCGGGAACGCCGCGATTCTTTTCCGGTCCCAACTGGCGGAAGCGGTCGATGGCAGTTTTGGACTCGGCGGTCTGGCCGGCATCGGCGAGGGCGCGCCCGAAGTGCAGTTGAATGCGGGAATCGCCGGGGGCGAGGGCGGCGGCCTGGCGGAGCACGGTTGCGGCGTCGGCCGGCCGGTCGAGCGCGAGGTAGGTCTGGCCCAGGCGGTCCAGGGTGACGGGGTCGGCCGGCCGCAGGCGCGCGGCGAACTCGAGGTCGGCGACCGCGGTCTCGGGCTTGCCCTGGCGGTAGTACAGGCTGCCGCGGGCAGAGCGGGCCTCGGCGAAATCGGCCTTGAGGGCCACGGCGCGGTCCAGGTGCACCAGCCCCTGCGCCGGGTTGGATTCCATTTGGGCCAGGGCGAGTTCGTAATGACCTACCGCATCGTCGGGGTGCCGGGCGAGAAAGCGTTCGAGTTCCGCGATGCCCGGGGCGCTCCGCCCGGTGGCGGCCAGCGCAAACCCGCGTTCCCGATGGCCGAAATCGTCGCCAGGCTCGAGTTTCACGTAGCGCTCCCAGGCGGCCAGCGAATCCGCCAGCGCGCCCAGGTCGCCGGTGGTGATGGCCAGCAGTTTCTGGATGTCGGCGCGCCGCGGGGCAAGCTGCGCCGCCTGCGCCAGCAGGCGAACGGCGGCCTCGCGTTGCTGGAGCGCGGAATCCACATAGGCCAGGCTGTAGAGCACGTCGACGTTCTGCGGCTGCTGGCGAAGGGCGGTCTCCAGGACTTCGCGCGCGCGTTGGTGGTGGCCCGCGAAAGTGGCCGCGACGCCCAGGTTGTAGAGCACTTTGAAATCTCCCGGCGCGGAGGCCAGCGCGCGTGCCAGGAACGCTTCGGCCTGGTCGAAGCGGCCGGCACCGGCCAGCGCCATGCCGGCAGCGTAGTTGGCACCGGGATTGCGCTCCCCGGCCGTCAAGGCGCGGCCGCGGACGTCCTCCGCCTCGCGGGATTTGTTCTGGCCGTCGAGGGCGGCGCCGAGCAGGGCCAGGGCCTCGACTTCATCGGGGTGGTCGTGCAGTTCGGCCCGCAGGGTCTGTTCGGCGGCGGCGAAATCACCCTTGGATAGCGCCGCCGCCGCGTCGCGGATGGCCGCTTGCCCAGCGGCGGAACGGACGGCCGGCATCGAGAGAAAGAGAATTGAAAGGAGAACCGAACGGCACATGGGAGGTCCAGGTGAAAACCAATTATAGTCCGGGAGGGGAGAGTGGAGGTGGGGGGAAGCGGTGGGACAGACGATCGGGTTGTGTCGTCTGTCAGCTTCGTGTTTCCGCGAAGCATGACAGACCACAGAAGACGATGGTCTGTCCCACTGCCGAGTTAGAACTGGAAGCGCAGCGTCATAGCCATCTGACGCGGGTTCCGGGCGCCGGTGTAGCGGCCGAACTGGGCGTTGCTCTGCACGATCTTTCCGGCTTGGAAGGAGGGCCAGTCGAACGTGGGAGAGGTGTTGACGCTGCTCCACTGCGTGTGGTTCGGAGCGTTGTAGGCCTCCATGCGGAACGTGAAGCCGCGTCCCTTCTCGCTCTTCAGCGGGAAGAACTTGGCTAAGGTGATGTCCCAATTGTTCATGGTGGTCGGAATGTACATGTAGTTGTAGCCACCGGCGTTGCCGAAACAGGCCATGGTCTTGTTGGTCCAACTGCAAGGCTGCGGCGGCATGAACACCGAGGTGTCGATCGCCTTGTACATCGACCGCTGGTCGGCCGCGATCATGGGATTGCCCAGGACCAACTGCCTGGCTCCTTCGGCCGAGCCGGTCATGTCGGGAGCCGGGTTGGCGGTGGTGGTGCCGGTCCAGGAGCAGCAGCCGATGGAGGTGCGGCTGGCGCTTTGGAGCGAGGTGATGCCGGAGATGCTCCAGTTGTCGGTAACGATGCCCAGCAACTTGCTGTTCAGCCGTTTTCCGAGTTTCGGAATCTCGTAGATGTAGTTGATCGCGAGTACGTGCAGCGGGGTGCCCCAGGGGCCGTAGTTGCGGAATTTATCCGGCCAGTAGGGGCTGCCGCCGGTGGTCTGCATTTCCTTCGAGAAAGTGTACGCCAAGCCGTAGGACATGCCGCGCGACATGTTGCGCCGCACGCCGACCTGGAGGGAATGGTAGTTGGCGCTGCTCTCGAAGTTGCGGGTTTGGACGTTGCCCAATCCCGCCATAGGCCGCAGGAAATCGTCGCCATAGGCATGGTTGGCCCAAGCCGGCAGACTGGCGTTCCACGGATTGTTGTACTGCGGGTC
>JADGNS010000798.1 GCA_017883355.1 Candidatus Solibacter sp. | reverse complement strand
GAAACCGCGCAGACCGCGTGGAAGGACATCGCCGCGCACCGTCTCTACGTCACCGGCACCACCAGCGCGAAAGAGCACTTCGCCGACGATGCCGTGCTGCCCGGCGAGGAAGCCTCCAGCGTGGGAGAAGGCTGCGCCACGGTCACGTGGCTGCAACTCACCTGGCAACTGCTGCGCCTCACCGGCGAGCCGCAGTACGCCGAGCAACTGGAGCACACGGTTTACAACGCGCTATTGGGCGCGCAAGACCCGCGGACCGGCGATATCTGCTACTTCACGCCGCTCAATGGGAAGAAGTCGCCCACGCCGGGGATCAACTGCTGCGTATCGAGCGAACCGCGCGGCATTTCGATGATCCCGCAACTGGCCTGGGGATCGCGCGGTGGCGGCGTCGCCGTGCTGTTTTACGTTCCGGGCCACGTCAGCGTGGATGGCATTGGCATCGACGTGAAGACGCTCTACCCCGTGGAAGGCAGTGCGGTGCTGACGGTGAATCCCGCCAAGGCGGCGCGCTTCCCGCTCTATCTGCGCGTGCCCGCCTGGACCACGCGCTTCGCCGCCACCGCCGGCGGGCAGACGTACAAGGGCGTGGCGGGGCAGTTCCTGGCCATCGAGCGCGATTGGAAACCGGGCGATCAGGTGACTGTCGATATGGACATGACGGTGCGCGTCCTTCCCGGAGGAGCGAGCTATCCCTACAGCGTGGCGATCGCGCGCGGGCCTCAGGTGCTGGCGCTGGAGCAGGCCGTGAACCCCAGCGTCCTCGATTTGCAGGCCGCCGGCCCACGCTCTGCCGAAGTGAAGCTGGCCGACGCCGGCATCAGGCTCCCCCGCGACTGGCGCGGCAATCAGGCCTATCTGATGGAGGGCGTCGTGGCCGGCAAGCCCCAGCAACTGACGCTGGTGCCGTTCACCGACGCGCGGATATATCGTGTGTGGCTGCTGAAGCCGTAGCCGTAGCGCTGTGCCGGCTTGCGCCGTGAGATATGCTGGGTCTCATGCCGGACCTATCTCGCCGCGCCCTGCTTGCCATGGCCGCCGGGAGTCTGCCGCTGGCCGCGCAGGTTCCCCCACACAACCGAAGGGCGATTGTCTCGCTGGTGAGCGGCGAAGATCGCCGCCAGAACGTCTACAATGCCCTGGCCGCGATCGACGACCAGATCCGGCCTATGCTGAAGCGCAAGAAGTACGTGCTCCTCAAGCCGAACACGGTGGCGGTGAATTACCAACTGGGATCGACGCACGCCGACGCGCTGCGCGGTATTCTCGATTACCTGGAAGGCCGGTTCCGCGGTCCCATCGTGATCGCCGATTCTTCCAAGGACAATACCTGGGACGCCTATGAGAACTTCCACTACGACCGCGTCCTCGCCGAGTACCCCCGCGCCCACGCACGCTTTGTCGATTTCAACGAGGAAGGGAAGTACGTGGTGCAGGAAATCGTCGACAAGAACCTGCACCTCATGCAGGTGAGGCTGGCGGCCCGGCTATTCGATCCCGACGCGTTCATCCTCGGCGCGGCGCTGCTCAAGGCTCACGACAATGTGGTGGCCACGCTGTCGGTGAAGAACCTGGTCATGTCGGCGCCGCTCCACAATTCGCGCAAGGAAACCGCGGCCTGGCACGATAAGGCCAAGTTCCACCAGGGCTACCGCGAGATCCAGATGAACCTCGCCATCACCGCGCGGCGCATGCGTCCGTTCTGGGGCGCCACCGTGATCGATGGCTTCGAGGGCATGGAGGGCGAAGGTCCCCTGAAAGGCACACCGGTGGCGTCAAAGATCGCCATCGCCTCTACCGATTTCGTGGCGGCCGATCGCATCGGCGTGGAGGCCATGGGAGTGGATCCAAGCTGGGTCGGCTATCTGGGGTACTGCTGTGACGCCGGTCTGGGGCAGTACGACTCCTCGCTAATCGACCTGCGCGGCGGCGTGACTGTGGCCGCGGTACGGAAACAATACAAACTCCATCCGCGGGTTGCGCGGCAACTGGAATGGATGGGCCCTCTGCCAAAGGCGTGATTCAGGGGCCAGCGAGAGGCGGTGGCCGGGACGGCCGGAAGTTTTCGGCACACGGTGGCCCCTCTCCGGACGTGCCTGCGACAATCTGCCGCGTCCACCCTGCCCCCAGGCGTGGCAATTCTCCACGCCCCCCTTTTTGGACGGTGGCCGCTGTCAGTGTTTTGTTGGAGTTCCAACCTCCGTCACATGGCCCCCGGCTTGCCCTATCGGTAGCGAGGGCGGCCTTCTAAATATGCATCGTATCGTCCGGCAATCCCTTTTCCTCGCTTGTTTCCTCGCCAGCGCCCTATTCGCCCAGCCGCGCCTCATCAGAGGTCCCATTCAGGACGGGCAGCGCGCCCGCATGACAGGCCACGTTCACCCCATGGCGAAGGCCGAAAACGATCTCGGCCCGCTGGACGCTTCCGTCACCCTGCCGGCCATCACCCTGGTTCTCCGCCAGACCGCCGAACAGCAGGCCGATCTCGACCGCCTGCTCGCCGCGCAGCAGGACCCCGCCTCGCCGGACTACCACCGCTGGCTCTCTCCCGAGCAATACGCCGATCGCTTCGGCGCGTCGTCCGACGATATCGCGAAGATCACCGCCTGGCTTGAGCAGCACAACCTCCACGTCACCACGGTCGGGCGCGCGCGAACCTCGGTCGTCTTCACGGGCGCCGCCGGCGACGTCGAACAGGCGCTGCAGATCAGCTTCCACCGCTACACAGTGGGCGGCCAGAACCACTTCGCCAACACCGCCGAGCCATCGCTGCCGGTCGCCCTCCAGACCGCGGTCCGCTCCATTCAGGGCCTCCACGATTTCCGCATGCAGCCCAGAGCCATCCTCCGCCCGGCGCTCGACCCCAACTACAACTCCTCCACTACCAGCAATCACTACCTGAGCCCCGACGATCTCGGCACCATCTACAACATCAAAGCCCTTTGGAACGCCGGATACGACGGAACCGGGCAGAAGGTCGTCATCGCCGGCCAAACCCGCGTCAACCTCGCCGACATCCAGCAGTTCCGCGCGAAGTTTCTGCTTCCGGCCGCCGATCCCCAGTTGATTCTCGTACCCAATACCAAAGATCCCGGAACCGTGAAAGGCGATCTCGGCGAAGCCGATCTCGATCTGGAGTGGGCCGGCGCCACCGCTCCCCAAGCGACCTTGGTCTATGTCTACTCCTACAACGTCATGGACGCGGTGCAATATGCCATCGACCAGAATCTGGCCCCCGTACTCAGCGTCAGCTACGGCCTCTGCGAACCGCTCTCGCTGCGCTCGGACATGCTCACCAATCAGTCCATGGCGCGCCAGGCAAACGCCCAAGGCATGACGTGGGTGAATGCCACCGGCGATTCCGGCGGCGCCGATTGTCTGGCCGGCACTTCCAGCAGCGGCGCGGGACTCGCGGTGGACTCTCCCGCCGATGTCCCTGAGGTCACCGGCGTCGGCGGCACCACCTTCCGCGAAGACTCCGCCCAATACTGGAACGCGGCCAACAACTCTAACGGCGGTTCGGCCCTCTCGTACATTCCCGAGACGGTCTGGAATGACAGCACGCCGGGCAATCC
>JADGNS010000797.1 GCA_017883355.1 Candidatus Solibacter sp. | reverse complement strand
CAAGCGCATCGCCGAATCCCTGCGCGCGTTCCGCCGCGTGCTGCGCCTGGTGCCGAACGTCAAGATGATTCTGGTGGGCGAGCCGCATCCGGAGTTCCCGGTGGAGGCGATGATCCGCTCCATGGGCCTTTCGGCCAACGTGCGCGTGCTGGGCTTCGCGCCCATCGAAGACTTCGTGGGTTACCTGGGCGCCTGCGATATCGTGCTCAACCTGCGCTTTCCCACGGTGGGCGAAAGTTCGGGTACGCTGTTGCGGTCGCTGGGGCTGGGCAAGGCGGTGATGGTCTCCGAGGTCGGCAGTTTTCAGGAGTTCCCCGACGATGTCTGCTTGAAGGTGCCGGTGGGTCCGGGCGAGGAAGACCTCATCTTCGAGTACCTGAATCTGCTGGTTTCGCGCCCCGATGTGGCTCGGCAGTTGGGCGAGCGCGCGCGGGATTATGTGGCCCGCGAGTGCAATTGGGCGACGGTGGCCGCGCAATACGCCGGCTTCCTGGACGCGGTGGTGAATGGGAAGGAGTGGGCGCCGGGCGAAGAAAGCTCATTCAACGCAGAGACGCAGAGATCGCAGAGAGAAGCGCAGAGAACTGCAAGAACAAGCTCGATGGAAGAGGGCGCGGAAGCAGACGCGGAGCGGCCCGAAACTACCATCGAGTACCTCGAAGGCTGGGCCGTCAGCGAAGCATCCGCCGGGTACCTCAACACGCATTCCACGCGCCTGCTGAAGACGCTGGAAATCACGCCTCCGGGCTCCGCCGACGATCGCGTGCTGGAAATGGGTGCGTACCTGCAGATCACGCCCGCGCTGCGCAGCAAGCTCGGCTACGGCGAAGTGCGCGGCTGCTATTACGGCAAGCTGGGCCGCAGCGACCATCGTACCGTGACCAACGCCGAGGGCGAAACCTTCGAGTGCGAGATCGATCACTTCGATGCCGAGAAGGACGTGTTCCCCTATCCGGACGGCCATTTCGCCACGGTGATCTGCGGCGAACTGATCGAGCACCTGTTCGAAGACCCGATGCACCTGATGAGCGAGGTCAACCGGATTCTACAGCCGGGCGGCCACCTGGTGCTGACCACGCCCAATATCGCCGCGCTGCGCGGCATCGCGGGGATCCTGCAGGGGTATCATCCCGGATTCTTTCATGCCTACATCAAGCCGGCGCAAGGCACGGGCGAGGTGGACGCGCGGCATAATCGCGAATACGCGCCGCGCGAGATTCACCAACTGCTGGAGAATTCCGGATTCGAGGTGACGCTGCTAGAGACGGGCGAGTTCCGCGACGAGCCGCATCCCGAGTTTGGCTGGATACTGCATCTCCTGGAGCGGTACCGCCTGAGTACCGACCTGCGCGGCGACGGCATCTACGCCGTGGGCAAGAAGACCGGCGCGGTGCGGGAGCGCTATCCCGCGTGGTTGTACACGTGAACGCCGTACACAGCAACGCCGCCTACCTGGAGCCCGATGTCAGGCTGGACGCGGGAACGCGCAGGCTGCACGCCGCCTTCGCGGTGCGCAACGATTCGCCCGGGACGTGGCGCCCGAGCGAAGGTTTCGGCGTGGGCTATCACCTCTTCGATGCCGCTACCGGCACGCTGATTGTGGACGGCGCGCGCGTGCATCCGGAGCAAGAGGTGAAGCCCGGCGAGACCGCGCCGGTGAACCTGGAGATCGCGCTGCCGGGGGAAGACGGCAGCTACCGGGTGGTGCTCTCGCCGATGCGCGAAAACGTCTGCTGGTATTACGAGCAGGGCTGGCCCTTCCTGCTGGTGGAGACGTCCACCGTAGACGGCGCGGCGCGGGTGGACCGGGTGCGCGTGACCACGCGCGCGACGCTCGCCCGGGAGGGCGCGGTGCGCTCCATCGGGCGCGCGTTCGTCTATCCGGTGATGACGGTGTGGCGCAATCGCGGGCTGATCCGCGCCATGGTGCGGCGCGACATCCTGGGGCGGTATCGCGGGAGTTTCGGCGGCGCATTCTGGACCATCATCAACCCGCTGTTATTGATGCTGACTTACTTTTTCGTATTCGGGGTGGTGCTGCGGGACCGCTACGATCCGCACGCCACGTGGTCCACCTTCGCGCTGTATTTCCTGGCGGGGATGCTGCCCTGGCTGGCGTTCAGCGAGGCCGCCGGGCGGGCGCCAAGCGTGATGCTGGAGCATCGCAATTTCGTCAAGAAGCTGGTCTTCGCGGTGGAGACGCTGCCGGTGAACCTGGTGTGCGCGGGGCTGATCACGGAGCTGTTTGCGATCGTGCTGTACTGCATTTTCCTGCTGGCCATCAACCACACGCTGCCGGGCGCGCTGGTGTGGCTGCCGGTGCTGATCATTCCGCAGATTCTGTTTACCGCCGGGGTGAGTTGGTTCCTGGCGGCGTTGGGAGTGTTCGCCCGCGACCTGTGTCAGATCATAGGGTTCGTGCTCACGCTATGGTTTTTTCTGACGCCGATCTGTTATCCGGAGAACAAACTGCCGCAAGCCGCGGCGGGCGTGCTGACCAAGAACCCGATGTATGTGCTGGTGCACGGCTACCGGTCGATCTTTTTGCAGAATCAGGCACCGGCGTTCGGCTCGGTGTGGAAGTTGTGGCTGGTGGCGGTGGGGGTATGTCTGCTGGGGCACGCGTGGTTCTACAAACTGCGCAAGAGCTTCGCGGATCTGCTGTGAAGGGGCGGGTGCCCTTGATGTGGCATGGTGAAATCACTAGATTCGTCTTAGGCAATGAGGGGGGAAGCAGGTAGTTTCCAGTGCTTGCTGAGGAGCGGCAGAGACGTGCGGCGGAGGTGTGGCATGGCTTTCCAATTTGAGGGAGCGGCGTTTCACGGGAGGAATGGCGTTCCAAGGCTGTTAGAGGCGTCCCCTATTTCGCCTGACCTTCTGCGGACTGTCCGATGAGGTCATGCGGCGTGGTTGGAGATCAGTAAGCTTCGCCCCGGTTGTCAATACCGAGGACGCGGATGAGATCAGGTGGCTCGAGGCAGAAGAAGACCCGCCACTTGCCGACCCGCAGGCGCAGTTCACCGGGGCGGTCTTTGAGGGACTTCACATCACCGTGACCTGTCGCGGCGAAGCGTACCAGGGCCGCATCGATTCGTGCCTGGACGACGCGGTCAAGACGCGCCAGATCGCGCACGGCGGAAGGCCGGAAAACTACCCGACGGATCACAGCCCGAGCCGCCGCCGGACTTCCTCCAGGGGGACATCGTCGCCCGGTTCCGTCCGGGCCAGATCCAGCTTGGCCGCGGTCTCGGCATCAATGATTTCCTGCTCGCCCAGTTCCGCGAGAAAGGAAATGGCCACCTGCACCTCAGTGTCCGGAAGGGCATCCACGAGCGATTGAAGGCGGTCGCGATCGGAGGACATGCCTCGATTATAGCGTCAGGGCCGACCAGCCACTTCCGGGGGCGAACATCAAGCGCTCCATGTGGAGTCCGGATCCATGCCGGCGGTCCGCCGGGGGCACGACATGCGCGATGGGTTGGGACGTGAGCGGCGTATCACGGGAGGAATCCGGCTGTTGGACGGAATGGCTGATGGTCGCCGAGCCAGCCCAAAGCGACTCTCCGAAAAGGCGA
>JADGNS010000796.1 GCA_017883355.1 Candidatus Solibacter sp. | reverse complement strand
GGGCGCCCGTCGTACTGGCCGCGGCGGACGCGGGCGCTCCGCTCCGCTGCCTCACCACCAGGCGGGGCTTCGACACGATGTGCGAGCTGAATCCGCAGGTTGCCAGAGACCTGAAAGTTATCGCCAGTTCTTCCGCCATGGTCGTGAATTTCTACATATTCCGCAAGAACTACCAGAGCGTGAATCGAGAGAAGTTAATCCGGGCCCTCTTGAGCTTGCGCGCCAGCCCGGCCGGCGGGCAACTCGCGGCGCTCTTTCAATTCGATGAGTTGGCGGTGCAGGATGCCGCGTGCCTGGCGCCTGCTCTTGCGGTACTCGATGCGGCGGATCGTGCCCGCGGCCGGCGGGGCGCCGGGAGCCGAAAGGATAAAGCATGAAACTGCTCCGGGTACTGACGCTTCCGCTCATCTGGCTCAGCCTCGCGGGCGCCGGCGCGCTGCTGGCGGGCGATACGCCGGTGGCTCCCGCATTGAAGAAAGCGCGTCTGCACGTGATCGCCAGTGAATTGCTGTTCAGTACGGTCAATTCAGGCGATGCCCTTGCCTCGATGCGTATCTGGGCCGAACAAATTGGAAAAACTCGCGGATTTCAGTTTGACACCAAGATGGAAATCGGCCGGTCCGTCGGGCAGATGCGGGATTCCCTCAAGGAGCACTCGGTGGACCTGTTGGTCTTGGACACCACCGAGTACCTGGCGCTGGCCGACGCCGGGCTGGTCGAGGCGTTGGCGGCGGGCACAAGCCGGGGCCAGTTGTTGGCTTTTCCGTATTTGCTGCTCACCAAAGATGGCTCCGAAGGCGGCATCGAAGGGCTGCGGGGCAAGCGGATCGTGGTTGCCTCGCGTCTCAAATCGAACCTGGCCTTGGTCTGGCTGGAGACCCTCCTGGCGGAAAGCAAGCTGGGCCGCGCCGCCGCCTTCTTTGGCTCCGTGGAGAACGGCTATCGGGCGTCGGCATGTGTTTTGCCCCTTTTCTTCGGCAAGATCGATGCCTGCGTGGTGGATACCGGGAACTGGGACTCGATCAAGGAACTGAATCCCCAACTGGGCCGGTTGCGCGTAGTCGCCCGTTCCGAAGCCGTGCTGGAGGGTTTGATCGCGATGCCGGTTCAGCCGCACCCTTACCAGAACGAACTGATCGACTCCGTAATGAACCTGCACAAGACCCCGGCAGGCGAGCAACTCAGCCTGGTATTCAAGACCGGCGTCCTGGTGCGTGTCGGCAAGGAGCCTTTCGAATCGGTGCGTGCGCTGTGCGGCAAGTACCGGCGCCTGGTGAACCCGTCCGCGGATGGTTCCTCGTGCCCCGCCGGGCGGCTGGGGGAAACGGCCGCAAAGGAGCGCAAGTAGATGCACCCGCGCAGGATTTCGCCACGCTGGTTCGCGCCTTTCCTCTTTCTTGCGATTGGGGCGGCCCTGGCGCAGCCTGGCCCCGCGGGCAGGGCCACGAGCGGTGAGCCCCCCGGACTCCGGCACACGCGCATCTATGGGGTCGCGAGCACCAAGAACTTTACCAATATCAACCAGAACGATGCGCGCGCCGCACTCAAAGTCTGGTTCGACGTACTGGCGCAACAGAGAGGCTTCATTCTGGACTCCAAGGTCGACATCCTCGATAACGTGGCGGGGATCAGGGAACGCCTGCAAAGCCATTCCGTGGACCTGCTCATCATGGCCATCACCGACTACTTCGCGCTCGAAAGCAGCGGGCTGGTCGTACCGCTTCTGACGGATGCCCGCAGTCCGCAAGGAGGAGCACTCGATTCCTATCTGTTGCTGGCCAGACCTTCCTCCGGGGCAACCACCGTCGCAAGCCTGCGGGCGAAAAACATCCTGGTGTTTTCGCGGGGTAGCGGGAAGGCCGGCGCCGCATGGCTCGACGTCCTCCTCAGCAATGAGAAACTGGGCCGCGCCGCGTCGTTCTTCGCCTCGGTCAAATCGCCCGACAAGGCGCAGGCATGCATTTTGCCGCTGTTCTTCGGCACCGTGGATGCTTGCGTGGTGGATGAGATCAACCTGAACCTCGCCAAGGAGATGAATCCTCAGTTGGGACAGCTCCGGGTGCTCGCCCGCTCCCGTCCCATTATCGAAAGCGTGATCGCCACGCCGGTGGAACCACATCCATACCAGAACGAACTAATCGACGCCATGCTCTCGCTTCACCACGACCCGCGTGGACGTCAACTGCTCATGGTCTTCAAGACGGATCACATAGTGCGTATCCAACCGGGCGACCTCGACTCGGCGCGCGAACTATGGCGGGATTACTACCGGCTGCCTGGTGCGTCGCCCAATCGCCCACCAGGCCCCGTATCGGCGGGGGAGAGCAGCCAGGCAGACCGTGGCAAGGAGAGGTACTGACCCTATGAGTCTTCCGAAGGGTATAACCCTGCGTATCACCTTATTGGGCTGGCTGGTCACGCTGGTCACGCTGGGTGTTTTTGTGACCGTGATCATTCCGGAACAGAAGCGCGAGTTCGAGATGAGCCTGGAATCGAAGGCCCGCGGCGTCGCCGTCTCGATTCGAGGGGTGGCCGCGGGCGCCGCTGTCAGCGAGGACTATTCCGCCGTGGTCGACCAGGCGATGCAGGTCCTGTCCGGCGACAAGGCGATTGACTACGTGGTCATGACCAAGAACGATGGCTTCTCCATCGTCATCGACCGTTCCACCTGGAAGACCGAGAAACTGGATGCGGCATGGCTCCCCGCGGTCCGGACGCCAACCAGCTCCATTGGCGCCTCACCCCTTTTCGGACGGCGCGTGTTTCAGTATGCCTTTCCGTTCGACTACAGCGGCATTCAGTGGGGCTGGATTCACATCGGCCTGTCGCTGGACACTTACGACGAAAGCGTGCGCCGCACCTATGAACGCACGGCAGTACTAAGCATTCTCTGTGGCGGACTGAGCCTGTTGATCTCGCTCGTCTATGCCGCGCGCCTGGTTCGGCCCATCCACATCCTGCGTGCCGCCGTGGAGAAAGTGGCAAAAGGCGATCTCTACGCTCGCGCCGAAGTCCACAGCCGCGATGAAATCGAGCGCCTGGCGGAGGCGTTTAACGCGATGGCGCAGACCATCCTCGGCCGCAACCAGATCCTGGAAAGCGTGAGCTTCGCGGCGAAACAGTTCTTGAGCGATGGGGACCGCGACAAAATAGTCGGCGAGGTCCTGGAAAGAGTGGGCCAGGCGGCCGGGGCCAGCCGCGCCTGCGTGCTGGAGATGTGCATCCTGGATGGCGATCTTCGGCTCTTCCCGCAGTGGGTATGGCTGCCGTCCGGCACGCCATCCCGCCCGGGAGGGTGGCAGGATTTCCCCTGGCAGGCCGAAGTTGCGGAGCGCTGGGTGGAACTTCTGAAAGACGGGCAGACGGTTACGGTGATGCCTGCCGAGTTGGAGAAATACTACCGCGATTCGATCGATAGTAGGATCCGCTCCACCATCTTCGTTCCCGTCGTGGTGGCGGGGGAGTGGTGGGGAATGGTCGGGTTCGACGATTTCGTCCAGCAGCGTGAGTGGGGAGAAGCCGAAAGGGACAGCTTGCGGGCCGTGGCCGACATGCTGGGCGCCTCCATCGCCAGGC
>JADGNS010000795.1 GCA_017883355.1 Candidatus Solibacter sp. | reverse complement strand
CGAAATTTCGTTCGAGGTCAATCGCGGCGAGACCATCGCCTTCGTCGGTCCGTCCGGAGCGGGGAAGACCACGCTGGTCAAACTGCTGGTGGGTCTGTATCGCCCCAAGTCCGGACACATCTATTACAACGGCGTTCCCGAGGACGAAATCGCCATCGACCGTCTGCGCGAGCGCATCGGCTTCGTCACCCAGGATGCGCAATTGTTCTCCGGCTCGATCCGCGAAAACCTGCGCTTCGTGCGGCCCGATGCCTCCGATGAAGATTGCCTACAGGTTCTCGAACAAGCTGCCGTGCAAGGCCTGCTGGGCCGCGCCGAACAAGGCCTGGACACGGTGATCGGCGAGGGCGGCATCAAGGTCTCCGGCGGCGAAAAGCAGCGCCTGTCGATCGCCCGCGCTTTGCTGCGCAAACCGCAACTGCTGGTCTTCGACGAGGCCACTTCCTCGCTCGATTCGCTCACCGAGGAGGAGATCAGCCAGACCATACGCGACGTCGCCGCCAGCCGCGATGCCATCACCTGCCTGATTGCCCACCGTCTCTCCACCGTCCTCCACGCCGACCGCATCTACGTGCTGGAGCGCGGCCGCATCGTGGAGTTTGGCCGCCACGCCGAACTGCTGGCCAACAAGGGGCTCTATTACGCCATGTGGCGCCAGCAGGTTGGCGAAGGCAGCAGTGACTTCGCCGACCCGGTGCCGGTACGGCGGTAAAGGGGCAACCCCTCGACGCATCGCGACTCCAATCCGAGCCGCGACCGTGAGGGAGCGTTGTACTAAGATAGCCTCATGCGCGCGCCCTTCGTTCTACTCCTCTGCGTCACTGCCCTGGCGCAGCCCAAGGCCGGCGAATGGCGATCTCTATTCGACGGCAAGACCTTGCAGGGCTGGCACGAGACCGCGTTCACGGAACACGGCAAATCGCGCGTGGAGAACGGCGCCATCGTGCTCGCGCCCGGAGCGCCCATGACGGGCATCACCTGGAGCGGCGCCTTCCCAAAATCCAATTATGAAGTGCGCTTCGAAGCCGCACGCATCGACGGCAACGATTTCTTCGCCAGCCTCACCTTTCCCGTGGGCGACTCCTTCTGCACGTGGGTCACAGGCGGATGGGGCGGCGACATCGTGGGCCTCTCCAGCATCGATGGCTGGGACGCCAGCGACAACGAGACCCGCGCCTACTTCGAATTCGAAAAGGGCCGCTGGTACGCCTTCCGCCTGCAAGTCACTCCCGCCCGCATCACCGGCTGGATCGACGAAAAGCAGATCGTCAACGTGGAGATCGCCGGCCGCACCGTGGGCCTGCGCCAAGGCGAGATCCGGCTCTCCGCTCCCTTCGGCTTCGCCTCCTACGGCACCACCGGAGCGCTGCGCAAAATCGACTACCGCCTGATGCCCTAGGTTAAAAAGCCTTCACTTTGCCGGCGCAAATTCGGACCGTTTCCCAGCAACGCACGTCTCAATCTGGGGTTCAATAGAAATATGCGCTACCTGTGTGGGATTCTGCTTGCCTTCGTGTTTCTCGTCACTTCTGTAAACGCGCAAATGTCCGGCCGCATCTCCGGTTCGGTAATCGACGCTTCGGGCGCCGCGGTGGGGAGCGCCGACGTGGAACTCTATCTCGCCGGCGGACAGAAGCCTCTGCTCGTGTCGAAGACCTCCGCCGAGGGCCTGTTTAACTTCATCGGTGTGCGTCCGGCCGAATACGATCTCTCGGTCTCGGCTAAAGGATTCCTCAAATCGACGCTGCGCGGCGTTACCGTCGATATGGCGCGCGAGACCGATGTCCCGCGCATCAAGCTGGAACTGGCCGGCGTCACGCAGAGTGTGGAGGTCTCGGCTGAAGTCGAGGGCGTCGACGTGGCCACCGCCGAGGTCTCTACCACGGTGAGCATGGAGCAGATCAAGAACCTGCCGATTCTGGACCGCGACGTGCTCTCCATCATGCAGACCAAGGCGGGCGTGGCCTCCAACGGCAACTCCACCACGGTGATCAACGGGCTGCGCACCAGTTACTCCAACATGTCCCTGGACGGCGTCAACATACAGGACAATTACATTCGCGACAACGCGCTGGATTACACGCCCAACAAACTGCGCGTGGGGCAGGTGCGGCAGGTGACGCTGATTACTTCCAACCCCACTGCGGCCGCATCGGGTGGCGCCACCGAGACAGCGTTCTCCACGCCCAGCGGCGGCAACCAGTTCCACGGCGAAGTGTTCTGGTACAACCGCAACAACCACTTCGCGGCCAACGACTGGTTCAACAACCAGGCCGGCATCGGGCGGCCGTTCCTCAATCAGAATCAGTTCGGCGGCGACATCGGCGGACCCGTCCGCAAGGACAAACTGTTCTTCTACGCCAGCTACGAGGGTATCCGCGCGCACCAGCAGATGCCGCAGGATTTCACGATTCTTACCCCAGACGCGCGCAACGGGATTTTCACTTACAGTTCCGGCGGCGTCACCCGCAAGGTGAACCTGCTGACCCTCAAGGGACTGACCGGCGTGGATTCGGGCATGCAGCCCATCCTGGCGCAAGTGCCTACGGGCGACAAGATCAACAACACGCAGACCGGTGACGGCCGCAACACCGGCGGCTACCGCTTTAATCAGCGCAATAACGAACTGCTCGACAACCTGACCGGCAAGGTCGATTACAACATCACCACGCGCCACGCCGTGAGTGGGACTTACGCCCACAATCGCGATAACTCCGACCGGCCCGACGCCTCTAACAACTATGGGATTGTGCCGGCGGTGACCAACCCGACTCATGCCGACCTGGTGGCGCTCTCCTGGCGCTGGACGCCGTCCGCGACCCTGACCAATGAAGTCCGCGGCGGCTTCAATCTGACCTACGCGTACTTTTTGAACGCGCAAGGCAATGTGTCCAGCATCGTGACGCCGCCGATCCCGTCCGGTGCGAGCAGCCCGCTCTTCACCGATCCGATCAACGAGGGCCAGGCTCAGGGCCGGACTACTAATACTTATAATCTGTCCGACGACGCGGCGTGGCAGCACGGACGGCATTACGTTCAGTTCGGCTTCCACTATCAGCACATCGGCGTGGAATCGTACGACATGGCGGGAGTGATTCCTACCTTCAACCTCTTCATGGGCTCGGGCCAGCCGGCGCTGGCGCGGCGAGATCTCACCGGGATTTCCACCGCCGACCTGGCGACCGCCAATGCGCTGCTGGCCACGCTGGGCGGCTATATCGATGGCTACAGCCAGACGTTCAACGTGACCAGCGTCAAGAGCGGCTACGTGACCAACGCGCCTTTCCTGCGCCACTTTCTCTCCAACGATTACTCGTTTTACGTGCAGGACAAGTGGAAGCTGCTGCCGCGGCTGACCCTCACCCTGGGACTGCGCTACCAGTTGCCGGGCGTGGTGGATGAGCGCGACTCGCTCGAACTCGCGCCCGTACTCACCGGGAGCGCCCAGCAGACGCTGCTCTCCAACGCCACACTCAACTTCACGGGAGCATCGGTGGGACGTCCCTGGTACAACCGAGAGAAGAAGGACTTCGCTCCGAACATCGGCTTCGCATGGGACGTTTTCGGCAACGGCAA
>JADGNS010000794.1 GCA_017883355.1 Candidatus Solibacter sp. | reverse complement strand
GGCGGTGGCGGGATGCCTGGAAGGGGCATTCGGAGGCTGGCAAGCGGCGGCGGCGAATGCGCAAACCGCGGTGCTCGCGCGGTGACGCGCCAGGCTTGACAAGCCAATGTGGGGCGGACCCCAGGGCCCGCGGCCGACGCCCCCGTCGGCCTGCTCGCCCTTTGCATGATGCTGACCGCGTTCCAAGTGCGGGTCCGGGGGGACCCGCGCGGACCAGGGGGTCCGCCCCACAACTTGTGCAGGATTCGCAGTTTTGGGAAAAGCCAGTGGCATTGGCTTGCCAAGCTGCCCCACTTGCAAGTCCCGCCGCTTATTCGACGGCACGGGTTGCCAAGCGGCGATAATAGTAAAATACTGTACCCTCGGATGTCGCGCGCTGGTTCGCCTACAATTCGCCTGCTGGCCGGGCTGGCCGTTACCTTTACCGCCGTGGCTCTGTACTGCGGTTATACGGTGATCCAACTCCACGGTCTGGAAAACCTGCAAACCGGCACGATTGACCGGAATCGCGCCGATTCCCTCCTCCTGCTGCGGATTCAGAACGATCTCAACTCCCTGGCCCTCGCCATGCGCGACATGACGGACGGCAGCGAGCCTTACCCGCTCACGGCATGGCGCAGCCAGTTGCAGCGCCTGCGTGTCGATCTGGAGGACGCTCTGGCGCGCGAAGCGGCAACCTCACCGCCGGTTGGCGCTTTCGAGCAGAGGAGTTACCTCGACCAGTCCTTGCGGCAATTCTGGGATGCGGTGGAGCGGACTTTCGCCCTGGCGGATTCCGGCCAGGAAACTGAAGCCCGCTCGCTGGTTCGTCTGTCGCTGCAAGCCCGGCAGCAGGCGCTGAGCACCGCTGTGGCGCGCCTTCTGGTGCAGAACAACGAGACCGAACAGGAAGCCGCCGCGCGCATCCGCGAAGTTTACGCCGGGGTGGAGCGCAACCTGTACCTCTTCGTGGCCGCCATGCTGATCCTGATTTTGCTGACCAGCCTCTACCTGGTGCATTCCAATCGGCGCATGTTCGAGGAAGTGGCGTTACTTTCCGCGCGCCGCAGTGAATTGGCCCGTCAGTTGATTTCCATGCAGGAGAATGCCTTCCGCTCGATATCGCGAGAGCTGCACGACGATTTCGGCCAGATCCTTACCGCCATCGGCGTCATGTTGCAGCGCACCGCCCGGCTTCCGGCTTTCGAAAGCGAAACCCTGCGCGCCGACCTGCGCGAAGTGCAGACCATCGTGCAGGAAACCCTGGATAAGGTGCGGACGCTTTCCCGCGCGCTGCATCCCGTGATCCTGGAAGAGATTGGGCTGGAGGGCGCGCTGGAGCAATATCTGCCGGCATTTGAGAAGCAGACGGGAATACCGGTAGGATTGGAGAAGTCCGGCGAAAGCCGCGAACTCGATCGCGCCATCGCGATCCATCTATACCGTGTGATGCAGGAAGCGTTGAACAACATCGCCAAGCACTCCGGATGCTCGCGGGCGACGGTACGCTTATGCTACCTGGCGGAAAGTGTGGTGCTCGAAGTGGAAGATAACGGATCGGGATTCGGGAGTTCGCCCGGCCGCGGAATGGGGCTGGTTTCCATGCGGGAGCGCGCGGAACTGCTGCACGGCCGTCTCGACGTGGAGAGTCCGGGCGCGGGCGGCGTCCGCGTCCGGCTGACGATTCCCGCCGCGCGTCAGGAGAGCCATGCCTGAGCCGGGCATCTCCGTGCTTCTGGTGGACGACCACGCCCTGGTGCGCCGTGGATTTCGCCGCATGCTGGAGGACGATCCCGAAATCCGCGTGGTGGGCGAGGCGGAAGACGGCCCGCAGGCCGTGGACCTGGCCCTGAAACTGCGGCCCCAGGTAGTGGTGATGGACTTCGCCCTGCCCGGCATGAACGGCGCCGCGGCGGCGCGGCAGATTCTGCGCCGCGCGCCGGAGACCGCGATCCTGAT
This sequence comes from Candidatus Solibacter sp., assembly GCA_017883355.1. Classification (GTDB taxonomy): domain Bacteria; phylum Acidobacteriota; class Terriglobia; order Bryobacterales; family Bryobacteraceae; genus Solibacter. The sequence goes on along the minus strand of JADGNS010000794.1, from coordinate 1,640 downwards.
GCTCAGCATGCACGCCGAGACAAGTTACGTGCGCACGTGTCTGGACGCGGGCGCGCGCGGTTACCTGCTCAAGAACGCCATGGATCTGGAAATGGTCTCCGCCATCAAGGAGGTGGCGGCCGGCCGGCAGGTTTTGGACCCGCGCCTGGGACCGATCGCCGAACCCGCGGCCGCCGCGCAGCGGCTGACTCCGCGTGAGCTGGAGGTGCTCCACTGGATCGTGCAAGGCAAGTCGAATAAAGAGATCGCGCCGCTGCTTGGCCTGAGCACCAATACCGTGTCGGTACACCGGGCCAACATTATGCAGACCCTCGGGATTCACAATACGGCCGAGCTCGTTGTCCACGCGATCCGCCACGGATTGGTGAGCATCCCGTGACCCGCCGAACGTTCCTGGCCGGCGCCGCCCCGTTAGTGATGGCTGCCCGCGCGGATGCACTCGGCGCGCCGGCCTGCCGCCTGACCGATGTTACGGCTGCCGCCGGCATCCAGTTTCACCACAACAGCGGAGCATTCGGCGCCAAGTACCTGCCGGAAACGATGGGGCCCGGCTGCGCTTTCTTAGACTACGATGGGGACGGCTGGCTCGACATTCTGCTGGTGAACGGCACGAACTGGCCGGACCACCGCGGCGAGCGCAGCACGATGCGGCTCTACCGCAATAATCGCGACGGCACTTTTACCGATGTCACCGAGCGCGCCGGACTCGCGGTGGAGATGTACGGACTCGGCGTGGCGATCGGAGACTACAACAATGACGGGTTCCCGGACCTGCTGGTGACGGCGGTGGGACAGAACCGCCTGTTTCAAAACAACGGGCGCGGTCGGTTTCTGGACGTCACCGAAAAGGCAGGGCTGGGCGGGCGTAGCGCCTTCAGCACCTCGGCGCTGTGGTTCGATTTCGATCGCGACGGCCTGCTCGACCTGTTCGTGTGCAACTACGTCAAATGGTCGCCCGCTCACGATGTTTTCTGCAGCGTGGATGGCCAGCGCAAGTCCTACTGCACGCCGGAGGCGTATCACGGCGAGACCTGCTGGCTATTCCGCAATCGCGGCAACGGCACGTTTGAGGATGTCACCGCGCGCAGCGGAATTTTTGACAGCACGTCCAAATCGCTGGGCGTCGCCATGCTGGATTACGATCGCGATGGGTGGCCCGACCTGCTGGTGGCCAACGATACCCAACCCAACAAACTGTATCGCAACCTGCACAACGGCACTTTCGAGGAAGTGGGCGTGCGCGCCGGCGTGGCCTTCAGCGACGACGGCAAGGCGCGCGCCGGAATGGGCGTGGACGCCGGCGATTTCGAAAACTCGGGCAGCGAAGGCCTCGCCATCACGAACTTCGACAACGAAATGACCGCGCTCTACCGGGCCGCTCCCGGCGGCGGCTTCACCGACATCGCGCGGCGTACCGGCGTGGGCCTGGCCTCGCGCTCCAGCCTCGGTTTCGGCTGCGCGTTTCTGGATATCGACCTGGACGGCCACCTGGACCTGATCGCGGTCAACGGCCATATCGATGAGACCGTGCGCCGGATTCACGGCAACGTTGGATACGCTCAGCCTCCGCATTTATTCCTCAACCAGGGGAAAGCCGGCTTCCGCGACATCGCCTCCGAGGCGGGCGCGGCCTTCGCCGC